>JAYELX010000481.1:0-9802 GCA_034717875.1 Chloroflexota bacterium
CACCTTCGAATTGATAATTGCTGGAAATTATTTCACTACTGTACAATTATTGATTTTTGTTTATAATACATATATTGGTGATGTTTATGTTAGAATATATGAAATTCAATTACAGAATACTAATTAAGATATTTATTCCTGAATGTTCTTACCGACGGGAGGGTTAAGATGAATAAAATGATACTAGTTGTTGATGATGAGAAAATTATCCGCGTTACAGTAAGTAAAATTTTAGAGGTTGAAGGCTATGATGTATTAACTGCCGAGAATGGTACTGAGGCCTTGAGTATCCTCGAAGAGAAAGATATCGATTTGATCTTGTTGGATATTTGTATGCCGGATATAGATGGTATCGAAGTAATGCAGAAGGCAGGGAAAATTTCTCCGGAAACAGAGGTTGTTTTGTTGACGGGGCATGGCTCGCTGGAATCGGCCATAGACGCTTTGCGTTATAAAGCCCATGATTATTTGCTGAAACCCATTTCTTCTCAGGAAATTCTCAGCAGCGTTGCCAGCGCTTTAGCTCTTCAAGGTGAACAAAAACAAAAGCGCATTTTATTAGGGCAATTAGAGAGTTCCTTACAACAATTGAAAGACGTAGAGGGGGTCTCAGAGTTAGCCAAGTCTCAAGCTCGGATAATATCACTACCGGATGGTGTGCAAGCAGATATGGCTCGGCGTGAGCTTTGGCGAGGAAATAATAAAATCAGCTTAACCCCAACCGAAGGTAAATTGATGAGAGTGTTTGTGGAGAATTGGGGCCGAGTGATGACCCATGAGGAATTGGTATTCTTGGTTCAGGGATATGAAGTAGCGGAATGGGAAGCCCCCGAAGTTTTACGCCCTCTGATTAGCCGTTTACGTCGAAAACTTTCCGAGTTTCCCGATGGGGAGAAATGGATTTCAAGTATTCGAGGAACGGGATACGTCTTCGATGCTGATATGCCGTAGCTAAATAAAATATGTTGTGGATGCGACAGTCACTTGGCTCCCATTAGGAGTCAAGTGACTGTCGTTTTTTAAATTACGGCTGTCTCACTCATGAGGTTGCCAGGGAAGATCGCTGGGCAGAGTGGGGTGACTCAACCAACTCAACCAACCCCCCGGGGATTTCTTCTTTGGCGGGGTTTTTTCCAGGCTGATTAATAATAAGCTAGATCCGAGCAAAACCGCACCAATCCATTGGGTTAGGTTTAATTTCTCTCCCAACCAGACTTGCGCCATCACAATGGTGATGAGCAGCTCGCTTAATCCTAGCACGGCGGTTTGCATCCCGCCCAGGTGTTTTATCCCCAGGAAAAGTGTCAGGCGTGAAAAAAAAGTCACCAGCGTCAGCCCGAGTATTGGCCGCCACGCCGCTGCGTTTTGTGGAAGGTTACTAATGGCATTGGGGTAGAATATAAAAGTAGGCACCACAATAGCACTCATGGCTAATAAGGTGTACACGGTCACGGTCGGGGCCGGCATGTCGTAAAGTACACGTTGGTTGATGGGGATATGAAGGGCATACAATGCAGCCGAAATCAGCATTTGAATCATGCCGATTGTGTCGATTCTTGTCTTACCGGTTTGTGTTAAAAGGTATACAGCTGCAACGGCAATTGTCAGCCTGAAGATGGTCAACTTGCTTGGGGGTTGGTGATCTAGAAATAACCACAGGGCTACAAATAGGGGATACAGCGAATAAAGAAGTTGACCGACACCAGCGTCAATTCTTCCCAGCGCACTGTAATAAAATAGCGAACCAAGCCCATTAATCCAGCCTGCCAACAGGCATCCAAGTAGACCGGCTGGATAGATGAATAGAAATTTTCGATTGAAGACAGCTATGATGATCAGCAACACTAGAGCTGCCAGGGTGGTGCGAATAGCGACAACGGCCAAAGGTGAGGCTCCTGTCATGATGGCGCGCTTACCAAAAATAGGAGTCATTCCTAGAAATAGTGCAGAAGATAGTGCTGCGTAAATGCCTTTGGAGCGTAGATTTTTCATTTAGTTATGCAGTTGAATTGAACCTGCTCAAGATAAAGTTTCGTTTTCATGCAGTAAACGGGTTTCTTCGCGTAGCATCCCCGTAGGGGGACGAGAAACCCGGCTTCTCAAAACCTGAATTTTAGCAATTATTTTGAATTTGTGTCAAGTAAGGAGTCGATTTCGCCTACTAATTCATCGTCAAGAAATTCTCCCTTTTGCATTAGGCTGTGAATCCGTCCCCGGAGTCTTTTTTGTTCGTCCGATGTTAATGCTTTGGCGGTTACAACGATGATTGCGATAGACGCGGTTTCTTTGTCGGCTTTCAAGGCATCTAAGACGGCAAATCCATCTACTTCTGGCATCATCAGGTCGAGAATCATTACGTCGGGGTGTTCCTTCTTGGCTAATGCGATGGCCTCGCCTCCGTTGGTAGCTTCGTAGATGGTGTATTCGCCTTGAGATTGTAGGATTCGGCGAATCAAGCGGCGTGCGTGAGGGTGGTCGTCTACGATTGCAACGCTGGAGTATTGCTTGGGCGTGATCCTGCTGAGAGCGGAGAGCAGACCCTCTTCGGGCTTTTGTTCGGGGGGGGATTGCGGAATCTCGATATCTTGTATGCCCCCATCTCCTAGAATCATCTTCTCGACGGGCATAGTGTGGCCGGTCAAGTTGACTACTACGACATCGTCGGGTTTGATTTGCCCTGATCGGGCCATTTTGATCAGCCCGGCGAAAGCTACGGCTGATGCTGGTTCCATAGACATACCCTCCATCTTTGCCAATACGTGAATGGCACGGAAGGCTTCCTCGTCGGTTGCGCTTTCGAAGGTGCCTCCACCACCTTTCAGCATGCGTTCGCGTAAGATCGTGTATGTGCGTCCCGGATCACCGGTGGCAAGGGTAGCAATGTGGGTGCGCGGGGAGAGTACCGGATCGGCTTCATCTTTCCCCTGCTGCCAGGCATGTACCATGGGAGCGCATCCCGCTGTTTGAATTCCGGCCACCGCGGGGATGCAATCGGTCAGGCCCATTTCTTGTAGTTCCTCGAATCCTTTCAGTACACCCACAGGGCCAAGTCCCCCGCTGACTGCTTGAATATACCAATCTGGTGTTCGCCAGGGAACTGATTGTTGGTCATCGACAGGTTCAGGCGGCCCCATGTACGCTGTGAGTTGTTCGCCGATCTCGAAAGCGATCGTTTTCATCGATTCCAGGGCTGGGATCGAGCGAACGCCGCGTTCGAGATAAGAACCTTTCTGACGTTTGGCCGCAAATTCGGCCGCCAGCTTCTTGGTTTTATCGTAGGTGGCGGTCACTTTTATAACCTGAGTGCCATAGACGGCAACTTCGCGCATCTTTTCGGTGGGGACCAGACTGGTGAGAAACGCCCACAGCTTGATACCAGCGCGCGAAGTATAGGCTGAATAAGATATTGCTATATTCCCTGTCGATGCGAGCACGGTTTCGGTGACCCCGGCTTCTTTCAATGCTGCTACTGTGATCGAAGCTTGACGGTCTTTGAAAGAGCCGGTGGGGTTTTGCCGTTCGTCTTTTATATATAGATTGGGAATGTTCAACATCATGCCTAGATTAGGGGCCTTGAGCAGCGGTGTGCCTCCTTCCCACATGCTGGTTATGGGATGGTGTTCCTGAATTGGTAATAGTTCACGATATCGCCAAATATCGAAGCGGCGATTGTGAATTAGTTCAAGTAATTTGGGCCCAATAGATTTGTAATCATACCGGGCTTCACGCCACCCACTACCACAATGAGGACAAGTGGATATTTTGGGGGAATAAGGACTTTGTTGTCCACAATCTATGCACTCAGCGACAAGATGTTCGTACAAGTGTAATCTCCTTTTTTATCAATATAACCGTTCACTCCCCCCATCTCAATCCTCCCCCAAAGGGAGAGGAAGCTATTCCCTCTCCCTCCGGGAGAGGGCTAGGGTGAGGGAGCGGTTCCCTTCGCGAAGCATACCCGACGGTTGCTCCCTGGGATGCCAAGTATGTAGGGTGAGGAAGCTGTCCCCTTCACGAAGCATACCCGACGGGGTGCTCCTCCAGAGAAATGGCTAGGGAGATGAAGCTGTCCCCTTCACGAAGCATGCCCGACGGGGTGCTCCCCCTGGGAGAGGGCTAGGGTGAGGGCATGGGGGGTGAATAGTTACTTATGAATCAATACGGTTTAAAGCATCGATCAGATCATTTTTCAAGATAGGTTTTAATAAGTAATCAGCTGCGCCCATTTCTAATGCTTTTTCTTTTGCTTCTTTGATACTGCATATTATGATGGGAATATGACTTGTACCGGCGTCTTGGGTTAAATCTCGCAGTATGTCCCAGCCGTTATGATTGGGCAGCGTGAGGTCAAGCGTGATAGCAAAAGGTTGAAGTTCGAGCGCAAGCTTCACCGCATCAGACGGGTCGGTTACGGGGATGATTTGGTATTTTGTGTCAACGAGGTAATGTTGGTAGACTTCAACTATTTGATCACTACCTTCGATTGCCATAATGGTCACTGTTTCATCGTGGGTGAGGGGAAGGGTGAAGTAAAAAGTACTACCTTTGCCTACTTTACTATCGATTCCTATTCTACCACCATGCAGATCGACCAGCAGGCGGGTGATAGATAGACCTAGGCCAGTGCCGCCTGTCCTTCGGGTGGGCGAGCCGTCGACTTGGGTAAATGGCTCGAAGAGATCTTCTTGGTCATCTGTAGCGATGCCGATGCCGGTGTCGATTATGCTAATATAAATTTCGGGCTTCCCCTCGGAACTTGTTTGTTGCCTCGCCGTTATTGTGATACTGCCTTCTTCGGTGAATTTGGCTGAATTGGAAATCAGGTTGAGCAGGATTTGGCGTATACGGGTGGGGTCTCCACGGACAAGGGGCAGGTTGTCTGGTATGGATGTGATCAGTTCAATAGGCTTGTCCTTTACCAGCCCTCGCACTGTGGCCAGCACACTTTCGACGATTTGTTGTAATTCAACATCCTCGAATGCTAGTTCCATCTTCCCGGCATCGATCTTGGAAATGTCCAAGATGTCGTTGATCATAATGAGCAAATGTTGTCCTGCGTTGTAAATTGCCGAGAGGTCTTGGTTCTGTTGCTCGGTGACAGGCCCATCTATGCCTTTCATGATCACGCGCGAGAAGCCAATAATGGAGTTGAGGGGTGTACGCAACTCGTGGGACATATTGGCTAAAAACTGTAATTTTAATTTGTCTAGTTCACGAAGTTCCTCAGCGGTTTCTAGTTGTTCTTCATAGAGACGAGCATTCTGGATGGCAACTGCCGCCTGGGTTACCAATGTGTTTATCAGGTTGATTTCTTCATCGGTGAAGTTAGACGCGGGGTGGTAGCGATTGATCGAGACGATACCCAGAGTACCCGTGGGGCTGACGATAGGGATTATGGCATTAATGGCAATTCCATATGATGCGAAAGCTTTGCGTTCATGTTCTTCCAAACGAGCATCATCGGCGGAAATTGCCAGAGGCTTTTGCGTTTCGATGGCGTTTTGTGTCAGGGGGTAATCTGAGAGGGGGAGTTTTTCTCCGATAGATAGTAAGTTTTCTTCACTTGCAGGGTATATGTTTGTACGGACGAGATAGTTTCCCTCAAGGTTAAAGATACTAGATATATCTATATTAACTGCCGAGGCGAGATGAGCTAGCAACGTGTTGATGACTCCATCGAGGGTCAGAGCTGCGCTAAGGTCGGAGGTGATCTCTTGGATGGTAGAAATATTGCTCAACTGGCGTTGTATCTGTGCAAAGAGATCCGCATTTTGGATGGCGATAGCGGATTGTCGCGCCACGCCCAGGAGCAATTCGCGGTGATGTTCAGTGAAAATATTGAGGCTGCTTACGCTTTGAACGGAAATTATACCAAGTACTTTCTCGCCAATCAGCATGGGTACTCCCAGCCAGGATGTAGCCGGCTCTCCTACGACGATACGCTCGAGACCGAGATCTTTAATCACCTGTTCAGTATTCCCGCCGGTTAATAGTGGCTCTTTTGTATCAATAACGTGCTGCGTTAGTCCCTCGCCTTTCAACATGGGTGGAATTTGGCTTTGGCGGTTATTCTCGACAACCAGGGGGAAAGATACTAGCTTTTCTGATTCATCAGATAGTGCCACGAAGAAATAGCTTGTGTCCATGAGGCGCGAGACGAATTGATAGATAGTTTGGATGATCTCATCGGTGTTTAATTGGCTGCTCAATGACTGGCCCATCTCGTTGAGGATGGTCAATTCTTGTGTGTTTTTCTGGGTTTGGTCGTAGAGGTTGGCGTTTTGCAGAGCGTTGGCGACCTGGTCGGCCATTGTTTGGAATACGGAGATGTCTTCTTCGGTAAAGGCATTTGGTTCTGTGCTTTGGATGGTCATGGCTCCGATGACATCCCCGCGGCTGATCAGAGGCAGGGCCATTTCCGATTGAGTTTTTGGCAGCAACGGGTTGGCAAAGCGACGGGCTTCCTCTGGGGCTAGTTGGGAGATGTTTGCCGTGGCATTGCTGATGCATTGGCCGATCATGGATTCAGCACTGATTTCGAGTTTGTGCACCCGGCTTACCTGGATGCGGCCAGGCTCTCCTGTTCCAGCGCGCAGCACCGCCCATCGCCCGGCTTGGCCTGACCAGATACCGCTTTCATCGACCAGAAAGATACCAACGTAATACAAATCGAAGTGGTCGCGGATTAAGTTCACCGTTTGCTGGATCAGCGGATTGGGTTCGAGAATACTGCTGGCAGCTCGAGAGACTTCGGCGGCAGCTTGAAGCTGGGTGCTGCGAGTCTGAATTTGCTCGAATAAACGGGAGTTTTGAATCGCTGTTGCCGCCTGGGCTATGATCGTCTCGACCAATTGAATCTCGGTTTTCTTGAAGGAACGTCCTTCTTCGAGAATGTCCAATCCAACTGTTCCTATGACTTCATCTTGAGCGATTAGAGGGAAGATTGCTATACTTCGAACGTTGTGTTGTCGCATTATGTTATGAATGGGCGCAGTGAGGGGGTCTTTCTGAGCATTCTCGATAATGACGGGCTTTTTTGTTTCGAGAACTTTTTCTGTGGATGGGTTCCCTGAAACCGGAATCTCAACCCCTTTAGCAGTGGGACGATCTGGATTGGGTGAATAATCTGCTACGACGGTCAATGTGCTACCACTTTCGTCGAGCAGCGTAATACCTGTTTGTATATTCAAGGATTGCCCTAACACGTTAGCGATGACCTGTAAGCTCTCTTCGAGATCCAACGATGTGGCCACTTGAGAGACGACCCGGTTGATGGTTTCAAGCTCTTCAGAACGGTATTGGATTTCATTGAAGAGAGTAGCGTTTCGAATTATGGCCGAAGCCTGGTTAGCCAACAATTGCGCCAGGTTTTGTTCGTTGGGCGTAAACGGTTGATTGGCTTGACTACGAGTTAGATCCAGAACACCCAGGGCTTCGTTTTGCCAAATTAATGGAGCGGTCAAGTTAGCATGGAAATGGAGATCCTGAAAAATTTCTGATTTCCCCGGCCAATCCGCGTAGTTGTCAACAGTTTGAAGTTTGCGTTTGGTAAAGGCAAGCCCGGTTAGCCCCTCGCCAGGTTTTAACCGCCGCCCGGTCGTATTTATATCTCCAACTTGATAGGAAAATACTAATTCGAGTTCTTGGTCTTCTTCTTGCCATAACCAGACTCCGCCCCCATCGGCATTGAGTAAGTCCATAGCACGTCGGCTAATGATCTCGAGCACAGCGTCGATGTCAAGTTGTTGTTGGGACAGGGTGACTGAAATGTCGTGCAGGGTAGACATTTCTTGAGCGCGGCGCTGTTGAGAGGCAAACAGTTGGGCATTTTCCAGAGCTAATGACAACTGGCTGGCAACATCTTCGACCAGACGTTGTTCGTCTTGGCTCCATTGACGGTTGGGGGCATCATCGATGATTTCGAGCAGCCCAAGGGCTTGTTGTTGAATTTCCATAGGCACGGCCAGGGCCGCAGGAGATTCAGGCGATGCCGCGTGGGCCAAAGTTTGCCTGGCCCGGAGACTGTGTTCTCCTGTAGATGAGTAAGGGGATGAAACTGAGATAACCTGGTTGTCTTCGACAGCGACACCATTTTGTCCCGATAGGGTCGAGTAAGTTGTCCGGCCCGATGGTGTGGGGGGCAGTGCATCAGGCTTTTGGTTATTTGTGATGGGTGGTTGTTTGATGCCTTCATTTTGGATGATTTGATTGAAGCCATGCCATTCTCTCTTGGCTTCATCGTAGAGTATGTGCATCCTGACTAAGACGTAATTCCCATTGGCTGTTTGGAAACGAATCCGGGCCTCACTTTGAGGCTGTTTTGCTTTGAGGATGGTTTTTAATTGCTGCTGGGATTCGGGAGCTAATCCGAACGAGGCTAGAGGCTGCCCTAAAAAGGCTTGCGCATCCATATTGAGGATAGCGCCCACTTCGGGGCTGCAAGATGTATATTTTGCCTGGGAATCACATCTCCACTCCCAAGCGGGGGCGTTTTTTGCCTCATCATAGGGCAAGTTGTTGGAGTTATGTTTTAGATCGGCAAACAGATCATCAATCCGTTTATTCATATTATTTTGATTTGACATATTGCGCTAACTCCTGAGCCAGGGCGCGATATTGTTGTGCGCTGCGGGTATGGCTGAGATAGTGAGTGATGGGTAAGCCCGCAATGGCGCTATCACGCAGGCGGGTATCTACTTGTATTGCTGTGGCGAAAACCGTGTTGTCGAATGTGGCGCGCAGTTGTTTGTCGAAAGTTGTGTGCGATTTGATGCGCTGATCGAGCATTGTGACGAGAATGCGATAGTCGAGTTGGGGGTTGTCGTTGTCGCGAATTACACCAATCAGGCCCATAATGCTGCGCAGGGCATAAGTTGATAGATAGTCTGGCGTTGTGGGGATGATGAGTATGTCTGCTGCGATGAGTGCGTTTTGCGTGATGGCGCCCAAAGAGGGAGGGCAATCCAAGATGAGTGTATCATAGTGGGTGTCATCAATGGCTTCCCGTAAGATGTTTTTATAGTTGTTGCGGGTAGGCAGAAAACGTTCGGTTAGCAGTAGTTCCGAGTTGGAGGGAACTAAGTCTAGGCCGGGTACGTAAGTCTCTCGGCTGGTACTTAGCAGGGATGCTGAGTTGAGCAAGACATCGGCAATGGAGTTGCGCACTGTATGCGGGGGGACACCCAGGGCCAACGTGAGACTGGCTTGGGGGTCCAGGTCGATGAGCATGACTTCGCCTTTCATTGCCACCATTGCGCCTCCTAACGAGACCGCCGTGGTGGTTTTTGCGACTCCTCCTTTATCGTTGGCGATGGCTATGATTTGCGACATAAGTATTTACAACTTTCCCATTTTCAAATTCGAGTGTAGCGCCGACTCACTTGCAAGTGTTCCTCCGCAGAGCGGATGGATCGCGATAGAGTGTACTCTTGAGTATGAGCGAACGCCGATTTGCTGTGCACGCCTTCGGCGAGCTTGTCGAAATCTAGGGAGCGGGTTCACCAGGAGTGTGTTCTGCTCTGGCCGGTCTCCTGACCGAGCCAGAGAGCACGGTCATGCTATAGGCGCGACCGAGCGGCAACCCACTGGCTGGCAGCACCGTTCGGTCGGAGACCTTCACTATCGCTAGATGGTGAGTCCGGTGGCCTTGACTAAATGATATTGAGGTGAGCCAGTCACTTAGGAATGAGAATTAAATAACTTGCGCATAAAACCCGACAGGTTTCCACAATCGTCTTTGAAAAAGCGCATCTGGGCTACCTGAGACCGCTTTTGGATGAGATTCTACTAAAAACCTGTCGGG
>JAYELX010000482.1:0-9775 GCA_034717875.1 Chloroflexota bacterium
TAGACTTGATCCAGGTCTGAGGGCAGATGGGTCTCCAGGCTTAGTGATTTTTCCTCAAGTTTGTGGCGTAAGCTATTGAGCGTTTCAGTTACATGATCATTCAGGGAGATAAAATCAGGCTCCAGTTTGAGTTTGCCCCGCTCGATGCGTGATATATCTGAAAGATCGGAAATCAAAGCCGACATGCGATCTGTATTGTTGTGAATTACACCTAAGAAGTTAGCTTGTTGATCGTTGACATCTCCAACCGCACCTTGGAGAATCAAGTCTGTGTATCCCTTGATAGAGGTCAATGGAATGCGCAACTCGTGGGTAACAATCGAGACGAATTGAGATTTGGCTTGATTTGCTTGCTCGACAGCCTGATATAATTGTGCGTTTTCAACTGCGGCAGACGCACGTCCAGCCAGACGGGCAAGAAATTGTTGGTCTTCATCCGAGAAGGCTTTGGGATGTGCCACAATCACCGCCCCAATAGTTTCACCGGCGTGCAATAGAGGCACGATGAAGTAAACTGGAGCATTCCCATGGGCCAGAACAATTTGGGCTGAAGGATTGGTTCGAATGCGGGAAAGCAGCTTTTGATCAGGCGTGAAGGGGCTACCTTCCTGATGCCCAGCAACGATATAAGGAGTGCTGGTTTCCATATCGAGGAGGGCTATCCAGCCCTGAGTCGCGTCTGTCTCCTCGATGACCCATTCGAGAGTGATATCTAGGACGCGCTGTAAATCTAGTTGAGCATTAAGCTCCTGATCGATTTGGCTGAGTGTCTCTAATTCGGAAACACGCGCGGCCAATGCCTGATCGGTGCGAGTGTAGAGGCGAGCATTTTCGATAGCAACGGCAGCCTGACTGGCAAAGGCATTTAGTAAGTCGAGGTCTTTGTCGGTAAAAATACCTGAACGGGCGCGGTTGTCCACATAGATGACCCCGATGATTTGCCCCCCGACTCGAAGCGGGGCGCACAGAATCGAACGCAACGCGTAGATGATGATGGATTCATGCCCAGCAAAGCGAGGGTCATCTTGGGCATCGGTAGCAACGACACCTTTACCACTTTTGACCACCGATTGGATCACTGTCCGGCTGACTTTCAAATCTTCGCGTTGAAGGTTTTCTTGCTGGATATTGCGAGCAGCGCGTAATTTTAGTTTTCCCGAATCCGGATCCACAAGGGTGAGAAAACCACGCTCAGCATGGGTGAGTTGGATAACCGCATCCATGACCTGATTGAGTACGTCATCCAAATTGAGTGAGTCGCCTAAACTGCGAGACACGCGGTAGAGGGCAGCCAACCGTCCTTGTTTACTATCTTGTTCGAGAGAATGCTCAAGCTGTTTTATTTGTTTTTGTGCGGATTGAATGAGGGCGCGCGTTCGAACCGGAAGTGTTTGCTTGCCAAGTTGAACAAGAGCGTTTTTTAATTCTTTTATGGCATTAGTTTGATAGTCGTTTTTCATAGATGCTTTATTGGGCAATGGCTAGATAACAGCAATTCCCGCTTTGTAGCTAGAAGCAGACTTCGGAAGTCTTTGAAAACGCATTTATTGGCGAAATAGGTCACTGGAGACTTCCGAAGTCTTGACATTTCCTCATACCGGGAATTGCTGGCTAGATAATAAGTGATGACCAGAGGTGACAGTCACTTGCAAAGGTGTTTTGTTAAGAAAACACGCTGGTTACGTAATATGATTCAGAACGTAGGGCTAATTTATAAGTGACTGTCACCTAATACAAAAACCTTCATCTCTTACCCTCTTACCACTACCATTTATTGAAATATGCCTAGAAATCGGTATCTACTTCTTGGGCGCAACGAACGAAATCAAGCACAACAGGGACATTGCGCATCATATAGGTCATACTGCCTCTTACGCGCAATTTGCGTGTGATCATGGCTTGCATGGGATCCAGATCACTTTTTAAAACACGGATGAAGTTTCCGTAGGAGGCACTAAGCACAAAGGCGGGATCAATTTTATCTTGGTGTTCATCATCAACTACGAAAGCACCGCGGCACTTACCGTGCCATAGGTCGATGTAGAGTTGCATTGGCTCAGTCAGCACTCCACCAGGTTCAATGTCGAATATGATGTCGCCTTCCCATTTCTTTGCCACACGTGCGTATTTCTCATCGGAATTTAATTTGACTTCGAGCGCATGCAGCCACTCGTTGCTTGGAAATTTATAAGCCATGATGTACCTCTTTGTAGTATTCACACAAATTCTGTAAAGGGCATATATCGCACTTGGGGCGCCGGGCTTGACAAAATTCTCGCCCCAGACGGATGATGTTGAGATGTGCGGCGTAGTAGGTGTCTGGTGGAAATTGTTCGGCCAGGTATTTGTGCGCTTTTTCCGCGCTCATCTGTTTGGGACGCAGCCCCAGTCGCCCTGTCACGCGGTGGATGTGGGTGTCCACAGGGAAAGCGGGTATACCCAAAGAAAACTGCATCACAATCGATGCCGTCTTTGGTCCAACACCTTTGAATTGCACCAGCCAGTCGAAAGCATCTTGGGGTGAATATTCTTCGAGAAAGTTTATGTTCAGCCTGCCGTGCAAGCGTGTAATTTCGAGGAGGGCATTTTTAATGCGCGGTCCTTTTTGATTTGCCAATCCCGCCGGTCGAATAGCAGCGATAATTTCGTCAGTATCAGCGTCACGTACTTCTTCCCAGGTAGGGAAACGCGCTCGGAGGGCGTTGAAAGCTCTGTCGCGATTAGTATCATTAGTATTTTGCGAGAGAATCGTAGAAATTAATTCGGCTAGCGGTGACATCGGTTTTCGCCAGACAGGTTCGCCGTAATGTTCGATCAGGACTTGGTGTACTTTGATAGCGCGGTGCATATTTTCTGTCATATTTGTTAATCATTCACCCTACCGGATGTTCAATGAAAAGATCGGGAGCATTTCTCCAACTATGATCTCGCGTTGGTTTTTTATTGAATGCCGAGGCCCAAACTCTGATAAGGCCTCCAGTTGAGATGATGAGAGCGCACCAAGTTGGCGCAGCACTTCCAAAGCCACTGCGGGACGGGCGCGCCCTTTTGCGTCACCATCAGATATTTTGATAGTAACCCCCATTCCCGGAGTGTTGGACGCGAGGGCTTCGGGCATGATTCCCAGACCCATGTATCCCTCCGCTCCGCCCTTGACGATGATGCTGCCCGCACCGACTTCTATCAGACGGGTATCGAAGCGACCAGGGCCGGAAATCATCTCAGGGTGAGAGATGATTGCATTTGTAATTACCCGGCAGGCTTTGGCTCTCTTGGCGGGGAGGTTGTGAGGGTCGCATAAGCGCGCCAGCCCTAGGGCTGCATTTTGCATGGGGACGGCAAAGTTGGGGGCCGAACAGCCATCGGTTCCCAGGGCGACATCATCAGATTCCAGGTCGCACATCTCGCTAAAAGTTTGGAGAATGCGTTTTTGGATGGGATGATCGGGGTTGATATAATCTTTCATGGGCAGATTCAACAATCGGGCCAGGGCGAGCATCCCTGTATGTTTTCCGGAGCAGTTATGATGGTTTGGAGTGGGTTTTTCGCCGCGGGAGCGCATGGCGCGGGCGGTGGGTTTATCCAAAGGGTAATGGGTCCCGCATAGTAAGTCGTCTTCTGTAATGCCGATTCTGGCTTGAATTCCACTCACAGTGGCGATATGGGCGTCGGTGCCGGCATGGGATGCGCAGATGATGGCGATTTCTTTTGGGGTCAGTCCCCAATGCCGATGTCCATCATATTCGATGAGGGCCAGAGCTTGGAGGGGTTTGGATGTGGACCGCAAAAAGGTGGTCGTTTGGGGATCGCTGTAAGATGCTACCAAATTAGCATGGGAATCGACGACGGCAATGGCCCCAAAGTGAATCGATTCGCGCGTCGTTCCACGTATCAATTCTAATATGGGAAGGTAAGAAGTGGATGTCATTCGATTTGATGACTACTTGTCGTTTTCTTTTTGGTAATGCCGTTTGTAATATTGCTCTAGCCCGTATTGCAATCGTTGCGTGTAGAATGTTTCCATTTCGGGCGGATACGAGATCTTTTCTAATAAGGCTGGGATCATTTCTTGAGTCTCTTTTGGTTCTGCATTGTGCTTTGCCAAAGTGTTCAATCGACCGCGAACAGATTTTAAAAACTTGCGTTGTTCGCGGGTAATCTCAGCGTTAATAAACCCGCCGCGTCCACTGACAATCGTATAGTCATAAAAACGGCGAGATGCCAATAAGTTGAGCGTTTGATGCCAGGTCTCTAAATCCGCTCTGGCCAAAAAAGGAGGTTGATTTGGTGTCACAGCATCACCGATAAAGAGAATCTTTTCCGATGGAATGTGTACCCAAGAAGCCTCGGGAGTTGGGCCCGGATGGTGCTCGATGTGAACGTCCGGATTGCTCCAGTGCAGGGTTAATTGGTTGGTGAAGGTGATGTTGGGCTGTGCCCAAGGGGTTCCTTTGATGTTGGGATAGTGTTCCCACTCGGCCCCACTTTTTATCTTGCCGCCCTTGAAAAGAGCAGAGCGATCATCAAAAACTTGATCCGTTTTCTTTTGAGCCAAAATAGGATATTTGATTATTCCGCTGCCGATAGTGCGGTCTATGTGACTATCCAAAATGACCGTCAAGCGATGGTTTCCGTGACTCTGGGTGAGTAGAGCTGCTTTCCAGGTACGGGCATCATCGGAGCGGAGCGGAGCATCGATTAACAAGGTTCCCCCAGGCATGGTAACAGCTCCCAATGTAACACCTGCATAAGAATCTTCATAATAGATTTTATCTGAAATTGATTGCATGGATTTTCCTTTGTCTTGGGCTTATTTTGTGGATTCTACTTCACGTGTTTGTTCAGCAACGGGCAATGTAAAAGCAAAACGGGCGCCGCCCTCAGCGCCTTCGTCTACCCATATCCGGCCACCATGTCCGTTTACAGCCAGACGGCAAAAAGCCAGCCCCAGCCCTATACCTCTAGGACCTTTCTCACCGTGCAGTCGTGTATATTTGTCAAAGATGGTTGAGCGTTTATCTGCTGGAATGCCTGCACCTCTATCTTCAATCCAGAAGTTTAACTCTTGACCTATTTGTGCTGCGCCAACAATGACAGGGCTTTCTGGAGGGGTATATTTGACCGCGTTCTCCAATAAATTGATCAAGACGCGCTGGATCATGTTTTCGTCCATATCGGCAGGTGGAATATCATCGGAAACTTGGATAATTAGTTCTTGATTTTTATTATTAGCAATGGGAAGAATAGCGTCGATAGACTCCTCGATGAGTTGCCTGACATGTGTTGGTTTAGTATTGGTTACGGGCTGCCCGGCCTCGAGACGATTTACATCAAGAAGTGACTTTGTCAACCGTTCAATGCGTTTTGTGGAGCGCACAGCAATATTGAAAAGCGAGAGAGTGGCATCGTTTTCGAAAGATTCTATACTTTCTAAAACATCCAGGCTGGATACCACGTTGGCTAATGGAGAACGCAGGTCGTGATAGATCATCGAAAGCAAATCGTCTCGCAACTGATCAAGCTCTTTGCGTTCGGTTATATCGCGGAACGTCCATTGGGGTAAATGCTTCCCGTCAATGTGAATCAAATGGACATGAACCTGAATGGGTATGGCTTTCTCGTCCTTTGCATGCAGCACTGATTCATAAGACTGAGTTTCGTCTGAAGTGATATATTCGAGATTCTCCCCCACGGTTTCTATATCCAGGTCATGAATATCACGAATGTGTTTGTGGCGCAAGTTTCTGTACGCGTATTCTGATAATATCATCGTTTGACGATTAGCCTCGATGATATTTCCTTTCCAATCGGTGATTAAAATGGCATCAATGCTGTTGTTATAAAGATCGCGATAGCGACTGTGGGCTGCCTGAAGTTCTTCGAATAACTGAGCATGTTGAATAGCTGTTCCGGCCAGACTGCCGATGCCGGTTAATACTAGTAGGGCATCGGGCCCAAAACCACCTTCAACAGGATTGATTGCTTGCAAAACACCAATCACTTCCCCTCGAGAGCGAATGGGAGCGCATGCAACCGCACGAGTTCTAAACCCCAAAATCTCATCTATCTCAGCGTAGAAGCGATCATCTTCGTACGTGTTGGAAACAACGACCCCGCGTTCTTCCTGGGCTACCCAGCCAACAATGCCTTGCCCCATTTTGACTTTCATTCCAATGATTCTTTTATCTGGAGAGCTGGATGCCCGAAATACCAGATAACCTTTTTCCGCATCAATTAGTGCTAATGATACAACATCTACCATAAGAGCACGATTGATCTGTTCCAAAATATGTTGCAATACATCAGACAACTTTAGCGACGCGGTGATTCCCGTTGCACTTTTGGCTAAGGCACTCATTACTCGAGCTTGTTGCTGACTGGCCTCATATAAGCGCGCATTCACGACGGCGATGGCAGCCTGATCGGCAATTGCTTGTAACAAATCAAGGTGATCATGTGTAAGAAAATGAGGAATTGGATGCGATAGAGTGATGACACCAACAAATTGCTCGCGAGCAATGAGGGGAACACTTAGTGCCGATTTTGCGTTTCTAATACTTTTGGATTGTGAAGACCGTTTTATCCAGCGATCGTCATGTTTTGTGTTTAGGATTAATGCCGATTGTCGATTTTTTACTACCCACCCTGCCAGGCCTTGTTTGAGAAGGGTGCTTAGATGCCTTGTTGAGTGGTTGACCATGTCATCTTCATAAATTATGGCTGAATCCACTGGTTTCCCCTGCTCATTGACGACGATAATGCTGCCACTGACTGTTCCTATCGTTCGCATGGAAAGTGCCAATACTCGATTGAGTACCTGATGCAAATCTAACGTCGATGCAATTTCGCGGCTGATATCATACAGCAGCTCTAAGGACGCGTGGGCGTGTGAATGTTGATTTGGTGTTGGGGATGCCATGGTGAAATACTCTCCTCCATTTCCTAGTATAGCATACTTAGGAATGATAATTAAACAAATTGTGCAGGTGGTATGCGCTCAAGTATTATCATGCGTATGCCGACGCGCCGAGAGCAAACGAATAAATTCGTTGCTAATCTGCGTGCGAACATGTTCGCCTTCCACCTGCGTGGATTGGGTATCAGCCAATGAAGTAGGGCAATGAAGGTATCCGATAGCTGACCTCCGATAGTGATGGTCTCCTGACCGAACGTAACAGGGCTTCGCGAAGCATGCCCTAGGGGCACTGACTGAATGATGCAGGGCGACCTGGTCTTTCCATATACGATTACCCTGATTTCCCCAACCGGGAGGCTGGTTGCAATTATTAATTCGGGGTATACTGAATAAACTTGTTCAAAACGTAAAAAATATTCTGGCTATTCAGGAGGCATCCCATGAAGCGAGCAGTAAGCATCAGCATTGGTTCATCAAAACGAGATAAATCTGTAAAAGTCGAATTGTTGGGTGAGCAGATTCTCATCGAGCGCATCGGTACTGATGGCGATATGGAAAAAGCTGCCCAACTCTATAAAGAGCTTGATGGTAAAGTCGATGCCTTCGGTGTCGGTGGTGCTGACCTGGGCCTAATGGTAGACCAAAAATGGTACCCGCTCTACTCTGTCAAACCCATGGTGCGTTTCGTCGAAAAAACCCCAGTGGTGGATGGAGCCGGGTTAAAGCTTACTTTAGAGTGTAAGGCCGCGCCATTCTTGGACGCTAAAATCCCTGAATATATCCAACAGCACGGCAAGACAGCTTTCATCATGACCGGTGCAGACCGCTGGGGACTCACAAGTTCGTTTATAGAGGCTGGATACGAGTGCACGTTTGGCGATCTAATGTTTTCCCTTGGAATCCCTGTTCCAGTACATACGAGAAAGCAATTAAAAACAATGGCGGCATTGTTAATGCCAATCGCTGGACGGCTGCCTTTTGCGTGGGTCTATCCCACCGGCGAAAAGCAAGAAGAACGCAAACCAAAACACTCGAAAATCTTCCAAAGCGCAACAGTAACCGCCGGTGACTGCCATTATATAAAACGATACATGCCCAACGATATGAAAGGAAAAGTCATCGTAACCAACACCACTACTCCCGCCGATACCGAGCTTTTCCGCCAGGGTGGGGTCAAGTATCTGGTTACTACCACCCCGGTGCTGGATGGTCGCTCTTTTGGGACAAATATGATGGAAGCCGCCCTAATTGCTGTTGCCGCTAAAGGCCGCGAGCTGACTCATGCTGAACTCATGGAATTACTCGACAAACTTGATTTCGAACCCCAATTGCAGGAGTTGAATTAACATGGATGCCGTTGTCACTGCGGGTGGAATCCCCAAACCGGAAGATGCTTTGTATCCTTATACGCAGGGGAAACTAAAAGCCCTGGTAGACGTTGCCGGAAAGCCAATGATCCAGTGGGTGTTGGATGCTTTGGGTGCATCGAAAACTGTCGATCAAGTAGTAATTGTTGGATTAGATTCCGATAGTGTTATAGAATGCTCCAAGCCGATGATATTTCTCGACAACCACGGGGGAATGCTGGACAACGTTCGAGCGGGTATCGATAAAATAAGCGCGATCAACCCCCAAGCAGAACTCGTGCTGATGGTTTCCTCGGACATCCCCGCCGTCACCGCCGAGATTGTGGATTGGACTGTCGAATCCGCTCTGGAGAGTGAACACGATCTCTATTACAACTTGATCACTCGCCAAGTGATGGAGAGTCGTTACCCCGGCTCCAACCGCTCTTTCATCCGCATGAAAGATGCCGATGTGTGTGGTGCCGACATGAACGTGATCCGCTGCTCGGCCGCCGCAGGTAACGACGAACTATGGGCAAACCTCATCGCCGCCCGCAAGAACGTTTTCAAGCAAGCCGCTCTGGTTGGATACGGCACCCTCTTCCTGTTGTTGACGCGGCAGCTGAGCCTGGAAGCCGCCGTCCGCAGAGGCAGCCACGGATTGGGTCTGCGTGGACGCGCCATCTTGTGCCCTCATCCCGAAATTGGTATGGACGTAGATAAGCCCTACCAACTAGAAATCTTACGACATGATTTGGGAGCCAACGCGGCGGCATGAGACTTGAAAATCTGCTGGCACTTGATGTGCGCATATCGGCGCGTATGAAAGTGGCAGAAAAGCCCGGCCCATTGCGCACCGTCGCGGCCTTCTTGGCCCATTCGGGCGATTCCTGGTTCTGTTTATTGGGAATGGCCGCGATTTGGTGGTTTGGGTCAGGCAGCTGGAAATGGCGGGCGATGATTCTAATTGGCGCAACCCTCGTCACAGCCGTGTTGGTGTTGGGACTTAAATTCGCGGTGCGCCGCCCGCGGCCCGCCGGTGAGTGGGGAGACATTTACCGCAGCACAGACCCACATTCTTTCCCTTCCGGTCATGCAACTAGGGCTTTTATGCTGGCGGCCATGTCCATCGGATTAGGTCCGGCCTGGTTTGCCGTCGCTCTGATTATCTGGGCCCCGCTGGTCGCTTTGGCCCGCGTTGCCATGGGCGTGCATTATGTCTCCGACGTGCTGGCAGGATTGGGTTTTGGGGTACTCATGGGGGGAATTATGCAATTAGTTTTGTTGCAACTCTAGTATCACATCGACTATTCTGGGTTTAGAAGTTGAACTTTTAGACAGCCCAGGTTGAATGAGCACGGCTCTTTAGGATTTTACGGGGCAGAAAGAGTATTGGCATTGAATTTCGCGAATTAGCACCAATAAAAAGAAAATTAGGCGTAAATTCGTGTTGCCGCAGGCACGCAGAGCGATTAGATGCGGAAATTTGTGACTTGTCAAATCTACCCCGTAA
>JAYELX010000483.1:0-9758 GCA_034717875.1 Chloroflexota bacterium
AGTAAGATGTCGATTTGGGCGCATTTAGGTTTTGTAGAATATCACAGTTTGAATGTAAATGCTCAAAATGTTAGTGGTGCGTTGCATCTCAAAGATGCGCTGCACCACGGATTGACCAAGAATCCCTTTGCATAACCCGAAGTGCAATATTATGCCCTTTGGGTACACATTTTCAAAATGCAATCCACTTCTATCGCTGATTGACCAACAGGATTTTGAGCAACTACGTTGGAATAATATCATGCCTGGGAAAATGATCTACAATATTTTTAATCCACCCTGTGCGCCTTTGCGCTTGCGGCAAGATAGCGAGAGTGTTAAAATAATATCTAATAACTTGCCAAACGGAAACAAACATGAATGAAGCCTTTCACTCACTCACTCACTCACTCATAGAAGAATAGCACGTCGGATTCTGGCATTCGTCCTCGTCGCAGTTGCGGCAGGTTTGCTGTTGGCAGCGAAGCGCTTTGGACCCACGCCGTGATACCACAACCCCACTACTCTGACACTCAATCACAACGGAGCGGTGGTTGTGCATTACGAAGGCAACCATCCTGCCAGTGGCGTGTTCCGCGTGCGGCTGAACGGTGGCTCTTGGGTGAATCTGGGCGGCTTTTCGGGACGCGGGACGATCAACACCGGACTGGCGGCTTCGTCGGGCGACACGCTGAGGATCCAACTCTGCGATGATGCCAATTGCAATAACCCTTCGTATGGCTGGGCGCCGCCGTGGTGGAGCGGGGGAGAATTAGTTTGCGGGTGGCCACCGTATTATCTTGCGGAGGCTAAACCGCTTGAAGCCTGGGCTGCGGCGCAAGGACAGCCGCTGGAACGGCACGAGTGCTGTGCTAATTAACAAAGTCCTATCGGACTGAGAAGTAATACCAATTGCTAAATCAAAAGGCATAAATTATGATTGGCGAAAAACAAGGTATAAAGATGGCCAGAAAACTACAAATTGAATACCAAGAAGAAGTTGATGAGCTAAAAGAACGATATCAAATGGAAAAGGATCATCAAAATCGCACTCGGTTACAAGCGATCTGGTTAGTGCGGACAGGAAAACCGATGATGGTATTAATTGGGCAGCGAAAGAACATCAAGTTGAGTATACTTATTTGGGACATGTGCGGTGTTTTCAAGCGATTGAAACTGGCCCACGCCCCAAATCGCCCAAGGAAGATCAGGAGGCTTGGAAAAAAGGGGGCTAACAGCCCAATTACAGGAATGGATCGCCTGGTTAGTACACTATGCCGCGAAGAACCTTTTTTATCTGTGTTGTAAACCCATTATTTTGTTAAAAGTCCAAGACATACGAACGATCAAAAAACGACATGTCTACTGTCCACAATGTACGCCTTATCAATCTTTATATTTTGGCACAATTATTACAAATTCATCCCTGACATTGCCAATGTGAAATTTCTCCACATACACATTGAAGTGAGAACTACTGAATAGGTACTGAGGAAACCATATTGAGGCCATAACCCCAGGGTACGGAAAGGCGTCCGGCCCATAATTCAACCGGTAATCCGTTTTGACCGCTTCAAGGACAAGAGCGTCAATGTGATCGTAAGGATTATTCATGAGCTTTTGCGCAAACAGAGTCGGGTTTTCAATTTTGCTCAACTCTCGCAAAAACGCCACTCTCTCGTTGAAAAGACCGGCTGGATGACTGTAGTGTGCATTCCAAGCGATAAACTCATTAACGGGTAAATATACGGCCAATGCCTGATAGGAAAAGTCAGCCAAAACAACCTTGCCTATGTGGTTATCATCGCCCGTCACTCTCTCGAAATCAGCTAAAAACTCGTCCAGATTAGGAGAAGCATGAGCGACGTTCAGGTGTTCATCTATCGCCAAGTCTCTCACCGTCTTTTGAGAAACGAGGACAAACAGTAGCCCAGCCAAAACATACACCCCCCTCCTTGCGCGTTCCGCCTCGATCTTCTTGACCAGCTTCTTGCCCCAGGTGATTATGGCTATAATGCATGAAACAAGCAAAATATATTCAACCAGAAACATTGTAGTGCTAGGTTTGAATGGCCTGTCTGCCAAATATCCGGCATAGCCTAGAATGACGAGGAAGTACGATGCTGCTATGATACGCAACGCATACTCAGACAGTGAACTTGGACTAATTGGGTTGGTATCTTTTTGATGGTTTTTCCCCAAAGACGCCAAGAGATAGAACATCCCTACCAGCATAAGTAAGCCTGCGACAGAACCTTCAAAAAAGGGAAGATAGAGTACGCCAGCACCACAATCTCTCGTTTGCATTTGCTTCCACCCCCCTGTTCGCGCCATGCTCATCAAGAAGGGCAACCAAAAAGGAGCACTAAATAACGCCGTAGTGGCCAGCATTAAGAACTGTTTCCAGAGTAACTTGATGTAATCGCCCGTGATTGTTTGGAAAACTCCTCTGTAAGCCAGATCAAGGATAATACCAACACCTCCCGCAAAAAACCAAAAATAGTAAACTTGGAAGGCAAGGCTTCCAATAATGCCACCCCCCATGTATTGCCACCATTTAACATCTCGGTTTGGCAAATGATCTATGAAGTAAAACCACCAAGGTATAAAGATGCTTGAACTTAGCATACCGCTCGGTTTGTACCAGTTTTGCATCATCAGTAACACAAAGGGAACCAGTGATGCAATTTCTCTACCCACCAAGGGGCGCCACAACCCGTAAATAACAAATGGGAGGACAAATGTGGTAGCGATCAAGCCGATCTTGCTCATGGCATATGGTGCTAGGCCAAATATATCAGCCGTTCTTCCCAAAATGTAGTAATAAAGTGGAGGGTAGAAAGACGGTAAATCCTTATAAGCGAAATCAATGTATTTCCACGTTGTAGCGAACTTGGTAATTGACGCTGTACGAAAGGATTGATCACCCTGAACACCATTGAGAGCATAAGGCGTACCATGTAGCATGATGATTGGTAACGATGCCATGAAGACGCTAAAAAGCCCGACCGTAAGGGATGCCTTTAGAGCGTCAGAGTTCCTAAAAGCCACATGAGTAGTAATCAAGCCCACCAAAAACACTACCAACGCTACCTGTAGCCATACGTCGGCAACTGGGGATACCGCAAGATCGTCAGGCGCTTGATTCATGAATGCCCGAATCCCAAACAAAGCCATAACTGAAAGCGCAAAGACAAACAGCCAAATGATTGTGTCTTTATTGTTTAAAATGCCCACTTTGCGTATTCTACCCATCCCAACCTTACTATTTTTACCCGCTGTTTTTTTCATTTGGATTCAATCTCCTTCTGTGCCTTCTCAATTTGTTTCAAAATCGCCGTGTTGTGCTTCGATACCTCATTGCGGTTATGGACTTTTAAAATTTAATGGGGAAAGTCCCTGCGCTACAAAACAGCACCCGATCCCCCTTGGGTATGCTTCGCGATGAATCGGGTTTTACGTCGATGAGAGAGGGATAAGCCCCATTCATGGGGCGCAGTTTCGTAGCCTGGTGGTTCACCACCAGGCAGGTGGTGCGAACAACTATTACCGAATTATTTTCTTAAACTTCATTATCTCCGTATTCCTTATCCATCACCGCAGCCAGCCCGGGGAGCTGCTTGCCCTCCAGCATCTGTAGGGATGCGCCGCCGCCGGTGGAAACGTGCGTAACTTGATCGGCTAATCCGGCCCGATTGATGGCGGCAGACGAGTCGCCACCGCCGACGATCGAATCTGCTTTACTTTCCGCGACGGCCCTTGCCAATCCAAAGGTGCCTGCGGCAAAACGGGGGAACTCGAATACGCCCATGGGACCATTCCAGACTACGGTTCCAGCCTCGGCGACGATATTGGCGTAGCCAGCGATTGTATCGGGGCCAATGTCCAAAATGCGCCAGCCGGCAGGGATGGGGCCTGCATTTATTGTTTTGCTCTCAGCCTCGGCGTCGAAGTCGTCGGCTATGACTATATCTACTGGCAATCGCAACTTGTCACCGCCTGCATTCAGTAATTCGCGGGCTACATCCAAAACATCGTTTTCGACAAGCGAATCTCCCATCGAATAACCTTGCGCCTCGAAGAATGTATTAGCCATGCCGCCGCCAATCAGAATCTGATCGGCTTTGTCGAGCAGGTTGCGGATTACGCCAATCTTGTCACTAACTTTGGCTCCTCCCAAGATGGCCACAAATGGATGTTTGGGATCGGCAATAGTCTGCCCCAGATATTTGATCTCTTTTTCGAGCAGAAAACCGGCCACTGTGGGCAAGAACTCCGCCACCCCAACATTGGACGCATGGGCGCGGTGGGCGGTGCCAAAGGCATCGTTGACGAAAATTTCTGCCAACGAGGCTAATTGCCGGGCCATATCTGGGTCGTTCTTCTTTTCGCCGGCGTGGAAGCGTGTGTTTTCCAATACTAATATTTGGCCGGGCTGCAGCTCCTCGGCAGCAGATTCTGCCACAGGGCCAACGCAATCCACTGCAAAGGAGACCGGAACATCTACCATCCCGGCCAGGTATTCCGCCACGGGGCGCAGAGATAATTCTGAGCGCATCTGTCCTTTTGGACGTCCCAGGTGAGAGCATAGAATCAGGGCGGCATTCTGAGATAACAAATAATCAATGGTGGGCATAGCCGCTCGGATTCTGGTATCATCGGCCACTTGTCCATCGTCAATGGGAATATTGAAATCCACACGCACGAGGACGCGCTTGTTGGTGAAATCCACATCTTTTATGGTTTTTTTGTTGAACATTGTAGTCTCTATATGTGCCACGTGGTGCGCTTCCCGTCAAAAACGGTTGAGCGCACCACGCATACGTAAGTGCAAAATCTTTTTCTACAGGGATTCAGCCAACATTTCTGCCATGTCTACTGTGCGGCATGAGTAGCCCCACTCATTATCGTACCAACTTACGATTTTGACCATGTTGCCAGCGATCACTTTGGTAAGATCAGCATCGACAATGGATGAGCGGCTATCGCCTTTATAATCCATGGAGACCAGCGGTTTTGTTTCGAAACCCAGGATGCCTTTCATTGGGCCTTCGGCAGCGGCCTTGATGGCAGCGTTGACTTCTTCAACCGAGGTGTTCTTTTTTACTTCCATAACAACATCTACAATAGAGACCGTGGGGGTTGGAACGCGAATGGCGAAACCATCCATGATTCCTTTGAGTTCAGGTATGACCAATGAGACAGCTTGTGCCGCGCCAGTGGTGGTGGGAATCATGTTAAGAGCCGCGGCACGAGCACGGCGAGCATCTTTGGGGTGGGCCATATCGAGGATGCGCTGGCCGTTTGTATAAGAGTGGATTGTGGTCATGAGGCCTTTAACAATACCAAAGGTGTCTTTGACGACTTTGACAGGGGGAGCCAAACAGTTGGTCGTGCATGAGGCGTTCGAGATAATGTGATGCTTATCGGGGTCGTACCAATCATCGTTGACGCCGAGTACGACTGTGAGGTCGATATTTTTTGCCGGTGCCGAGATGATGACTTTCTTTGCGCCACCTTTTTCGATATGAGATTGGGGGCCGGGGCTTTTGCTGGTATCACGGAAAACGCCCGTGGCTTCGATAACAATCTCTACACCTAAGTCTGCCCAGGGTAAATTACCAGGATCGCGCTCGGCAAAAACCTTAATACTGTGCCCATCGACAACCAAATTACCTTCTTCGACGCCAACCTGGCCAGAATATATGCCAAAGTTCGAGTCGTATTCGAAGAGATGAGCATTTGCGTCGGGTGGGAATAGGTCATTGATGGCAACGACTTCAAGGGTGTCATTGTGATTTTCCAAAACAACTCTCAGTATTTGACGACCAATGCGACCAAAACCATTTATACCAATTTTCGTTTTCATAAATAAACCTCCATAAGTATGTATTTATTTTATGAGCAAAATGACTGCTCGTTTACTATATTTATAAACGCTCGGGCATTCGGGCGATAAGTGTTGCGATTATTTTAGCTTTCGGCCCTAAACGCCAATCTGAGATTATATCACTTCTCTGCTAGCAACGAGGTTTTTTTCGGGGAACCGTTCACTCTCCCTCCTCAATGCTCCTATCACCATCGAATAAATTCGAGGCGAAATCCACCTGCGTTCACTCCCGCCTCAATCCCGTCGAATAAATTCGAGGCTGGTGTGCGAAATCCACCTACGTGGATTAAGAACAAATTGTACTTACTCAAATTCTTGTTGGTCTAGTCTAGTCCGAATGGACTTCGCAATATTAGCACGGTCGGTTTCCCCAATGGGGATGCAAAGCTACCGCCGTGCGGGTGCGGGCACGGGCACGGACCCCGTCACCATCGAATAAATTCGAGGCTGGTGCGTAAAATCCACCTGCGTGGATTAAGCCGCCTTATTCAGCGAGCGGGCCTGTACGCGCCTGATACAAATTCATCAGCACCGAGGCTAGTTTCTGGGAGTCGTGATGCCAGGGTTCATTCATGTCGATCAAATCTATCATGTAGGTAGGATACCCCAGGTTGGAATCAGGGCCCGTTTTGACCCACTCCATATCACCCAACAACTCTCCGTCAAAATTATTGTTACAT
The DNA here is from genome assembly GCA_034717875.1 of Chloroflexota bacterium. Taxonomy (GTDB): domain Bacteria; phylum Chloroflexota; class Anaerolineae; order Anaerolineales; family UBA11858; genus JAYELX01. Next base: position 6,550 of record JAYELX010000483.1, read on the forward strand.
ACAACCAGGTCACAAAACCCTCTACCGATATGTTGATCCAAAACCATAACATGATCTTCGCAACTAAAGCCCTCGGTTTCGCCCGGCTGCGTGGCTACATTATTTACGTAGACCTTAAATCCCTGGTTGGCGCGAAGAGCTGCGTTTATATCGGGCACCAGTAGATTGGGCAAAATACTCGTGTAGAGACTGCCAGGGCCTATGATGATCAAATCCGCCGCCAAGATCGACTGAACCACCTTTGGAAAAGCTGGCGGATTGTTCGGCTCCAGCCATACTCGCTTGATGCGACCTTTAACTTCCGAAATGCGACTCTCGCCTTTTACGCGGATTTCTTTTGCTGTGTGAGGCTGGATAATGTCGGCCACCAAGCGCACATCCTTTAACGATGCTGGATAAACGCGACCGCGCACGGCCAACACCCGTCCGGACTCGGCAATTGCATCTTCGAAACTGCCAGTAATTGCGGATAGTGCTGTAATAAACAAATTGCCAAAAGAATGCCCATCCAATTCTCCGCCACCGTTGGCGAAACGATATTGAAACAATTGTTCCATCAAAGCTTCATCGTTGGAAAGTGCGGCCAGACAATTGCGAATATCGCCCGGAGGCAGAATCCCCATCGTCTGCCGCAGTCGTCCCGAAGAACCGCCATCGTCGGCGACCGTGACAATGGCGTATAAATTATGCGTATATGCTTTTAATCCGCGCAACAAAGTCGAGAGTCCATGCCCACCGCCAATAACAACCACACGCGGCCCGCTTTTTCTACGGCGGTGATCTTCGAGCGCGCTGACAACCGGTCGGCCCGGTTGGCGGAAAGGGAGCAACAAAGATCGATTCAAAGCATAAATACCCCAACTAATTATCGCCAGCCCAATCCCACCGAAAATCAAGACGCGCAGCAATCGCGGCAATATACGCAGCGATGCAAAGGACAAAAGAGGCAGCCACCATGTTTCTGGCGCAGTACGATAAAAATCCAAAACCAGCAGCGCAAACCCCATTGCTAGCAGCGTCATTCCCAGTAAAATTACCCCCACCCACCGCTTCACGCCCAACCCGGGCCGAAGCCAGCGCAACGAATTTACGATTCTTTTCCACAAATGTATTATTTTGTATTTGTATTTGTTTTTCTGTTCCATTAAATTTTATCGGATTTAGGTATCATCTCAAAAAATTGGGTAGAGTAGGGCGGGATTCTATTCCCCCCGTACGCAGGACGAAGATGCTATTCAACCAAGTCTGTCAGGTAGGGAAACCTGACCTACAGTCAGCAATTCCCGTTTTGACTAAAACCAGACTTCGGAAGTCTTCGGATGCCTTTTTGTTAGCGAAATATGTCGTTCGAGACTTCCGAAGTCTTGCCTCTTCTTCATAATAATATCGGGAATTTCTGACCTACAGTGGAGTTTGTGCTCGGTTACTTAAACTTATGATAGCAAGCTTTCGAACGAACGTCAACGTCCGCAAAATAATCAACTATGCTATACTTGAGCGCATGAGTATTTACATTGCAATCGACATCGGCGGTACTCGCATGCGGGCCGCGGCTTTTCCGTCAGATGGATTTGACCCACTACGAATAAAACTTCCTTCACAAGGTAGTGATTGTAGCGACGAAGTGTTCCACCGCAGAGCGGATGGAACAAGATACCGAATAAAAAAAATTCCTTCACAAAAATCGGGTACAACGCCTCAGGAACGGCTGATCGAATTGATCGATTCGGTTGCGCCCGAGAGTGAAAGTATCACCGCCATTGGTGTCGCTGCTCCCGGACCCTTAGACCCCCAAGCCGGAGTCGTATTTACGGCTCCCAACATCCCCGCCTTTAAAAATTTCCCCATCGTCGACTATCTTGGGAAGCACTTCCAGGTCCCAATCTCATTGGACAACGACGCCAATCTCGCCGCCGTGGGCGAGTGGAAAGCTGGAGCGGGGAAAGGGTACAACAATCTCATTTACCTGACAATCAGCACCGGCATCGGAGGCGGCATCATCACCGATGGGAAATTGCTGCATGGCGCCAGCGGCATAGCGGCAGAATTAGGGCATGTGACCATCCTCCCCGATGGGCCCGTGTGCGGGTGCGGTCACCGCGGGCATATCGAAGCAATCGCCTCAGGAACAGGCATCGCTCGTTGGGTGCAAAAAGAAATCTCACAGGGCGCGCAATCCAGTTTGAGCAAGACAAAAGACATCAGCGCTAAAAACATCGCCGCAGCCGCAAAGCAGGGCGACAAGTTGGCAAAAGCGGCCTTCGAGCGCGCTGGCTACTTCCTGGGCCTGACCCTGACTAATCTTTTACACATCTTCAACCCCAGTATTGTCATCTTTGGCGGGGGAGTCTCCCAAAGCGGCGAATTATTGCTCGACCCAGTCAAACGCTGCATCCAAAAAAACGTGTTCACCCCAAAATATCTCGAAAATCTCACTATCACAACAGCCTCGCTAGGAGATGATGCCGGGCTGATCGGCGCGCTAATCTTAGCACGAAACATAAGTAAACAAATATGAATATACCCAAAAAAAAGTGGCAAGTCTCGCCGCGTATCCCCCAAAAAGCCGACGCTGACTTACACGGCTACCCGCCCATTTTACGTCAAATTCTCTACAACCGCGGCTGCGGCAGGCGCGAGAAAGCCAGACAATATCTCGAAGCTCAACCCTCTTTCGACACCGATCCATTCCAATTAATTGGTATCCCACAGGCGGTTGACCGTCTCCTGCGCGCAATTCAGGAAAACGAAACCATCGCCATTTATGGAGATTACGATGTGGACGGCGTCAGTGCGACAGCTTTGCTCGTACAATATCTCAGCGACATCGGCGCCAAAGCAATCGCCTACATTCCCGACCGTTTCGATGAGGGCTACGGGCTTAATATTGATGCGATTACCAAACTCGAAGAAAATGGCGCCAACCTGATCATCACAGTGGATTGCGGCATTAGAGCCATCGACGAGGCGGAATATGCCCGCCAGTTGGGGCTGGACCTGATTGTCACGGATCATCACCACGCCGGAGAGAAACTACCCGACGCTCTGGCCGTGATCGACCCCAAACAACCCAACGCCCCCTACCCGGAGAAAAACTTGGCCGGTGTTGGGGTGGCGTACAAACTTGTGGCCGCCCTCGATACCCGCATCAGCGCACCAAAAATCGAAATCGAATCATATCTCGACCTGGTAGCCCTGGGCACTGTCGC
>JAYELX010000484.1:0-9658 GCA_034717875.1 Chloroflexota bacterium
CGCAATAACCCGCAAACTTGGTCTCGATACAAATTCTCCGCCAGCGCTCCGAATTCACTCGACCGGCGTTTGCTCTATTACTCGAAGAGTACTCCTTCGGAGCAAGTGTAACCTTAATTTCCTTTCCGTATGAACCATCCCAGATTTTGAGCCAATAAATGTATCACCTCAATAAAAAGGACAAACGTTCGGACTCGGACTCCAAAACTTAATTTTGAGCAATCACGTTCGAACTCCCCCAAACATGTACTTATTAATCCCGCTACTCCCAACCTATGCCTACCAAGACACTTGACCACCCAGTGAGACATGCAATTTTCATAACCATCCTGCTCTTGCTCACCAGCGCAGCGGCATTCGCGGCTGTGGTTTTTATACCACTTGTCTCGTTCTCTAACGGTGACCTCGAGGTAGGGGATGTCGCCCCGCAAGACATTTTAGCTCCCCAAGCCATCAGCTACACCAGCGAAGTACGCACCGAGCAACAAATAAATGCTGCCAGACGATCTACCATCCCTAGATACACATCAGTTGACACCAGCATAGCCAGAGGACAGCTAGAACAAATGCGCTCTGCTTTTGCCTATGTTACCAGCGTGCGTGCCGATCATTATGCTGCAGAGGAACAAAAACTGGCCGACCTGGCCGCTTTGCAAAATGTTCTACTCAACCAGGAAACGGCACTCAGCATTCTAGAAATCGAAGACGCTCACTGGCAAATAGTTCAGCAAGAGTCTATTGTTGTACTCGAGCAAGTAATGCGCAACACTATCCGTGAAAATCAAATCGAAGAAACCCGCAGAAACGTGCTTAATATCGTCAGTTTATCGCTTTCCAAAGAACAAGCACTTATCGTGGCCGATCTTGTGGCCGCTTTCATCGCCCCTAATAGTTTTTACAGCGAAACTCTGACTGAGACAGCCAAACAACAAGCGGAAGAATCTGTAGAACCGATTGTGATTACTTTCGCAGCCGGAGAAACTGTCGTAGGGCGCGGCGAAGTGGTCTCAGAAATGGATATAGAAGCATTGCGCAATATGGGGTTGGCCCAACCTGAGCAACGCTGGCAAAAGTTAGTCAGCGCGGGGGTATTGGTAATTTTATCTACCGGCCTTGCTGTTATTTACTTGCGCCGACATTACCAACGCTGCAAAAAAATACAAGGTGTTTTGATAATTACGATCCTTTTCATCGCTTTCTTGGCATTAGCTAGATTAGCGCTGCCGGCACATTCGCTGGTTCCCTACCTTTACCCATTGACGGCTTATGCGCTAATTATTTCCAGCCTCTTTGGAGACGAGTTAGCACTCGTTTCGGTGATCCCGCTTATTATTCTGATCACTTTTGGACATGCTAATTCATCAGAATTGATTTTATTCTATGGGATCAGCAGCCTGTTCGGAGTGCTGATCCCCAAACGCGCCCAGCGCATCAGCACTTACCTTTGGGTCGGAATCACCATCGCCGCATCAGGGGCAGCCATGATTGCAGCCCTGCGCCTGGCCCAGCCCGAAACCAATTGGATCAACATCGCTACAATATCAGCTATCAGTTTATTAAACGGCTTGATCGCAGTCGGCCTGACGGTGCTGCTCCAGTATCTGCTTGCGCCAATCATGGGGCAAATTACCCCGCTTCAATTGCTAGAAATCTCTCGTCCTGACAGCCCATTGCTGGAATATCTGCTGCATAACGCTCCGGGCACCTATCAACACAGTCTGCAAGTTGCCAATTTGGCCGAGCAGGCGGCAGAACGCATTGACGCTAATAGTTTCCTCACTCGTGTAGGCGCGTTACATCACGATATTGGAAAAGCTCAAAATCCCTATTTCTTTATCGAAAATCAAGTCCCTGGACAACTCGATACCCACGACAACTTAAATCCAGCCGAAACGGCAGCCATCATCATCAAGCATGTGACCGATGGCCTGGAATTGGCACGCCAGCATCATTTGCCTGGTCGGATTAGAGATTTTATCAGCGAACACCACGGCACGATGATGACGCGTTATCAATGGACCCAAGCGGTCAACGAGGCCGGTGGGGATGAATCTCTTGTTGATGAAGATTTGTTTCGATACCCTGGCCCACGCCCCCAATCTCGTGAGACAGCGTTGGTTATGCTGGCCGATAGTTGTGAGGCGCGCGTCCGGGCGCAAAAACCCGAAACCGAGCAAGAACTACGCGCCATTATCAAAGATAACATCGACACGCGTCTTGGTTTCGGTCAACTCGATGACACTTCTTTCAAACTTCTAGAATTGCAGCTAGTGGCCGATTCCTACACGGCTGGACTGCGGGGCATCTATCACCCACGCGTCGACTACCCATCCCTGAGTATCCCTACCCGACCAACCGGCGTTGACACTAAAGACCAATCTGATTCCTAGCCCCAACGATAACTCGCACCCCACGCCTCAGGTGCCTATCACTTATTCAACACTTTTCGGAATAAAAGCCCTCTTTTTACGAGATATTATGACAGATAAGGATAATTTCGGAAGTGACAGTCACCTTTTTCGATGGAGGGAATGAATGATTACCCTGGACGTTTTAGAGGAATTCCGCTCCCAAGCCGAATCTCAACTCATAGAACATGCCGCCAATGCCACCCTGCAGCACCAATCCGCCCCGGCAGATGCGGACTTGAGCATCGTCATCACCGACAACGACAGCATCCAGGCGCTCAATCGCCAATTCCGCGCTGTGGACGCTCCGACTGACGTACTCTCTTTCCCAGCAGAATTAACTGACCCCGAAAGCGGAACACCATACCTCGGAGATGTGATCATCTCCCACCCACGGGCAAAGGCTCAGGCACAAGCTGGTGGTCACAGCGTCGAAGATGAGCTACAACTTCTGGTAGTACACGGCGTGCTTCATTTGCTGGGTCATGACCATGCCGAAGCGGATGAAAAAAAACGCATGTGGACAGCACAGGCCGAGATACTCGGTATATTGGGTATCAATGAAATCAATTTACCTATATGATTGACATCGTTTTATTTTATACTCATCCCTCAGTCCCTCGCTGACTCGCTGACTCGCTGAATCGCAGACTCAAATGCTCTCATTCATCCGCTCCACAATTCGCGCTATTGGATTCGCCGTCGAAGGTTGGTGGTATGTCCTGCGCACACAGTCTAATGCCTGGGTTCACGCTCTCATCAGCATCGCCGTCATTATCGTATGCCTGTGGCTGCAACTCCCGGCGCGTGATTGGGCCGTGATCATTTTAACAATCGCCATCGTCTGGGCAGCAGAATCTTTCAACACCGCCGTGGAAACGCTAACCGATCTAGTCAGCCCGGAAAAACACAAACTTGCCAAAATCAGCAAAGACGCAAGCGCAGCAGCAGTGCTCATCTCCGCCGCGGCATCAATCATCATCGGTATTTTGATCATTGCCCCACCATTGTGGAAAAAAATTGCTTCGCTGCTTCGCTGACTCGCACTCTACCCCCACCCCAACCCTCCCCCTGCCAGGGAGAGGGAGTTAATTAGCGAGTAGGGCGGTTTCCGCCTGCGGGGACGCAAAGCGGGAAAACCGCCCTACCCCTGATTCGTTGATTCGCTGAATCGCTGAATCGCTCACAGGAGTAATAAATGACAAAAAATGAAAGAAGACCCGTAAAATTCACTGGGGGCTTTTTTAGAAATATCAGTAACGAAATCAAGCTAGTCTTTAAGCTGCTGGCTGACCCCAGAATCAGCTTATTGTTGAAGGCATTGCCCTTTGGAACTTTGCTTTATTTCATATTTCCTGACCTTGCTCCCGGCCCAGTGGATGACGCTTTTGTGATCGGAATGGGAGTTTATCTCTTCATCGAACTATGCCCGCCTGAGATTGTACAAGAACATCGCGACGCATTGCGTAAAACCATTCCCGGTCAATGGCAGAATCAAGAATCCGAGCATGGAGACATCATTGATAGTGAATTCACAGAAAAGTAGTGGCTTCTTTGCTTTCCTGCTCGCCTGTGTTTTAGCGATATTTCTTGGGGCTTGCAGCGCGTCACCAAATCCTGCTGCATTCACTCCGCTGCCGACTATGGCTCTCTCCACCATCACGGCGACAGCTACGCCCGTCCCTCCCACATCAACTAATACTGCTTCATCAACGGTATCCCCCACCGAGGAAGTCAAAATCTCAGCCACGGCCACAGCAACCCCGCGGCCTATCTCGGCGCGTTTCGCAGTCATTGGTGACTATGGCGCAGCAGAGTCTGCGGAGGAGGATGTCTCCAATTTAGTAAAAAGCTGGGGGCCAGATTTCATCATCACTACCGGAGATAATAATTATCCTAACGGAGCGGCCGGGAGTATCGATGCCAATATCGGCCAGTATTATTTCGAATATATCTACCCTTACATGGGGAGTTTCGGAGAGGGGGGCGGTCCGAACCGTTTTTTCCCTTGCTTGGGCAATCACGATTGGAACAGCCCTGATGCCCAACCTTATCTCGATTACTTTGCTCTTCCGGGAAACGAGCGTTATTATGATTTCACGTGGGGGCCGGTGCATTTTTTTGCCCTGGACAGCGACTCCCGCGAACCTGATGGCGTAGGGGCCTCATCAACACAAGCGGCCTGGTTGAAAACTGCGCTGGCTGATTCCACCGCGGCATGGAAGATCGTTTACATGCACCACCCGCCCTACTCGTCCGGAAACCACGGCTCTATCGATTGGGCGCGCTGGCCTTTTCAGCAGTGGGGGGCCACGGCGGTGCTGGCCGGTCACGATCACGACTACGAGCGGCTGTTGATCGATGGTTTTCCGTATTTCGTCAATGGCTTGGGTGGTGGACTAATCTATCAATTTGATGACATTCTACCGGGCAGTCAGTCTCGCTACAACGGTGACTACGGCGCAATGCTGGTGGATGCCACTAAGGACAGTCTCTCATTCCAATTTATTACCCGGACAGGCTCGGTTATCGATACTTACACGATAAGCAAGGGCGGAGTCATCCGCTAATCCGCTATAAATCCGCTTACCAGTTGGTGCTATTAAAACCGACAAGAAAATAGATGCCAACCCAGTAATTCCCGATATGAGGAAATGTCAAGACTTCGGAAGTCTCCAGTGACCTATTTCGCCAATAAATGCGTTTTCAAAGACTTCCGAAGTCTGTTTCTAGCTACAAAGCGGGAATTGCTGAGGCCAACCAACTTCATAAACGCCCAAACCTGTGGATAACCCGTTGAAAACTGTGGATAAGAGGGTGTTTTTGTTGAAAACTCGTTCTATTTTTCCAGCCCATCTTTAGATACCACCCCCATATATGGGAGTGTTTTATCATCTGCACCCATATATGCAGATGGCGAAATATCCATTAAAATTGACTTAACTTACTCACCATTTATCCCCTATTCGGTTGGGGATAAATAAATTGCCATCAGCCCATCCATGTAGGGGTGTTTATCAGTCGTCCCCCCACATCTACCCATTATTCACTGATAAAATCGGGTTTTCCACATATCCACAAGCCCTACTATGATTACTACAAATATATATATTCTTATATAATGTGAATTACATTAACCCAAATACGTACATTATCCCCAAAACAAAAAGGTGCCAAAAATGAAAATCTACCGACACAGATTTTTTTTGCCTGATAAAAAAGTGGGGTTTATAGACATATCAGGGCATGTATTAAAATCGCGCTTTGGCCCTGATAAGAAAATCGGCCAGGTTGACTTTCGAACGGGAAAAATCTATCAGCACCGTTTTGGGCCTGATGATTGCTTTGGCCATGTAGATTTAGAAAATGGTCGTATTTACCTTCAACGATTTGGGCCGGATGAATATGTTGGCCGAGTAAAAGAGAACGGTAAATTGTATCACCATGTTCCTTTGGGGGGGGATGATTACGTAGGACGAGTTGTTGGTGATGATTTATTTGCTGGAGGAGGGGCTGCTTTGTTGCTCTTTTTTACCCCCGATGTGAATTAGGCACGTTATATTTTAGTAACCGCGTTGTTGTAAGCATGCCTGGTGACATTGCCTTGTCTGGTGACATCGCTTCGCGTAGCATACCTATAGGTGTGCGCGGTGTCACCGTGGGAATGACGCTCCGCGTCGCCCAGGTGAAACGCAGTACTCCTTCAAGTATGCTATGCGTTATTGCTGAACGTTCCCACACGGAGCGTAGGAACGAGAGAAAATGAGCTCCGCGTAGGAACGAGAGAAACTTTTCCCATCCTGCGGTGCGAAAAACAGGTGGAAGTGGAGTCAATTACATTTCTTTATAACATGGGTAATGATTGTGCCTCCGCTTCCACCTATATTTTGAGCCAGGCCTATTCTGGCCGCATCTATTTGGGTTCCTTCTGCCTGCCCCCGAAGTTGTTCCACTACCTCTACAATTTGATACATTCCCGTTGCGCCGACGGGATGTCCGCGCGCTTTCAATCCGCCGCGTGTGGTGATGGGAATGCGTCCATCAAGGAATACTTCCCCATCGTTGGCTAAACGGAGAGCTTGTCCGCGTTCGGCAAAACCACATCCTTCCAGCGCAAGAGCTGACATAATCGAAAAAGCATCGTGCAGTTCGAAGAGATCGATATCTTCTGGGCTAACTCTTGCCTGGTCGTAGGCTTGCTTTGCTGATTTTTCTGCTGCTGACAGCCAGAGAGGGTCTTTCCGGTCGTGTACGGCAATGGAGTCGCTGGCAGCTCCCGACCCGGCCACCGTGATAATCGGGCTGCCATTGCGGCGGTGCAGACTCGCTACCGGCACAATCACCGCGGCCGCGGCGCCATCTCCAATGGCGGACGAATCCATTAAATTGATGGGGGTGGAGATCTTGGGGGAGCGAATGTATTTTTCTTTTGTGAGCGGGATGTGCAAACGGGCGTTGGGATTGTGCATTGCGTTAGCGTGAGCATTGATCGAAAGTGGAGCAAAATCCTCGTGCTGCCAGCCGTACGCGTGCATGTAGCGGCGCATGAGCAACGCGTTGATGCCCACGAACGATAATCCGTGGATGACTTCCCAATCAGCGTCGGCAGCGGTAGCTAATGCCGCCGTAGTTTCGGCGGGGAGCGAGTCGGTCATCTTTTCCACGCCGACGACGACAGCGCTGTCAATTTCACCCGAGGCCACTGCCATTAGCCCCAGGCGGAAAGCTGCTCCGCCAGAACCGCAGGCTGCCTCGACTTTGACCGCTTCTATGCCGCGCATCCCCACCCAATCGGCGATCAATGCTCCCAAATGTGTCTGTTTTATCAGCGCCCCAGAGAGCATGTTGCCAACGAAAAGTGCGTCGGCGGATTGTATGCCAGCGTCTTCCAGGGCGGCAATAACAGCCTCTCCAGCCAAGTCTGATAAAGATTTGTCCCAGTGTTCTGCAACCGGGGTTTGTCCAATTCCTAAAATAGCTACTTTGCGCATAATGTTTTTAATTTGTGCTCGTTTGGAATTTCACGAGGTGGCCGCAGATTTTCATTAACAACACCCGTGCATCTGGGAATTAGCTCCGTTAGAGGCCAAAATATGGGATGGAACAAATGTTCACCCCATGAATTCCTAGAGACCCCTAATTTTTTTACTACTCCCTCAACAGCCATTCATACAACGGTACTACTTGAATGCTTTTGCCATCTTTGTTTATTTGCCCTTTGTCTCTTTCGGTCACAATTATCAAATCATCTACATCCAGCTCATCAAATGCTTCGAGCAAAGACCGTGTCTCCCTTATTTTTAGATCATTGGTGTTAAAAGCATGCGAAACTTGAATTAGTTTTTTCTCCGATCTCACATAAAAATCTACTTCATGATTTTGTTCTGTCTTATAATAAAAAATTTCTTTTTCCCTATGCCTCAAACTAAGAAAAACAACGTTTTCCATTAAACGCCCTGTATCTTTAGAAAACTTGAAACCAACCGTGTTTCTCAAGCCATTATCTATTATATACACTTTTTTAGGCGCAATTTGCTGTCTTTTAACTGAATAATCAAAGACATTTACTATAAAAAATAACCAAGCATTTTCCAAGTAATCAATGTAATTTTTAACTGTAGTAGAGCTTTTTAGTTTTAGATTGTTTTTAAGTTTATTAAATGAAACTAAAGAAGATACATTGGTTGCCAAAAACAAAGCTAGCTCTTTGAGGTTCTTTGATCCAACAATATTATACCTGGCTACAATATCTCGATATAGAATGTTTTCATAAAGATGTTTTAGGATTTCTTTTTTTTGATACTTAAGAAAATCTGGAATACCACCAGTTTGTAGATAATCGTTACTGTACTTAATTAAATAATTCTTCTGCTTAGTTGAAATTTTTGACTCTAAAAGAGCCTCCTGATTTTTAAAACACAAATACTCTCTAAAAGAAAATGGGTACAATTCAAGATTAACATGTCTACCGGTCAACCTAGTCCCTAGTTCTTGGCTTAATAAAGAAGCATTGGAACCAGTAATAAAAATCTTTTTACCCGTGTCATGCAGTCGTCTCACGTATCGTTCCCATTCAGGAATATTCTGGATTTCATCAAACAAATAAATATCTTGCTCGCCAAAAGATTCGAGCAAAACTTCATCAAGTAAAGAAAAATCTTTTAGATTAAAGTCTAGTAATCTATCATCATCAAAATTAATAAAGTAATAATTGTTTTTCAAATATTTTTTTGCAAGTTGGGCCAAAAGTGTAGACTTTCCCGCTCTTCTTAGGCCTGTGATAATGACAATGTGAGGTACACTCAGGAAACTTTTAATTCTTGGTAAAATTTCTCTTTCCAGTCCCAAGTCTTTTTGATCAAAGTTTTCTCTTTGCTCTAGCAAAACTGCCTCAAGATTTTCTTTAGTTATTTTTATGGTCTGTTGTCTATTCATAACTATATGATGTAGTTGCTCAAAATGTTAGTGGTGCGTTGTATCTCAAAGATGCGCTGCACCGCGGATTCGCATTCAATTACCCGAACTGCAACGCACTTTGCAAGTGCAATGCGGTTTTATCATAGTTTCAGCAACAGGATTTTGAGTAATTACTATATGATAACCCAAAAGTCTCCATTGTCAATGGGAACTTTTGGACAAAAGTCTCTAGTGACGATGGAGACGATAGTCTCCTGCCACAGCATTTGTGGTCGTTTCATTTTTTCTGGAATATTGACCAATAAATCCGGTCGATAGATAAAGGTCTCGGCAGGATAGAGTCCATAGGGGTGACAGGTTTGAACGGTTACGAGAGTTATTGTTCTGTTGGCTATTTTACTAGCATCGCCAGGATATTGCCAAGCGAAATGACTGCCACCAATATCCAGATCACCCCCGTTGATGGGCGTAAAGCCCCGAAATACAGCCCCGCTGAGGGGATGACCATCAATAAAAACGCGGTTAAATGAGCTTTGAATTTGTGTTTACTTAACCAGGATTGTAGGGGAGTCATAAAATTTCTCCTTTGAAACCTTGAAATCTAAAAGGTCTTTAAGACCTGTCGGTTTGCTCATCGTAAAAAAACGCGCCCGGAAAATCATCTTCCGCTTTGTATTCTTTCCCGCTCCAACTTTCTATGTCGATGCGGAAAACGGCGGTGGCTTTAACATCGTCATCCGAGATAGAATCATCGGAAGGGTGCATGCCGGGAAAATATTTATCCAGCAGCAATTGCAATCCATGTTTAGATTCTTCGCTGTTTTCCAGCAGGG
>JAYELX010000485.1:0-9635 GCA_034717875.1 Chloroflexota bacterium
GTATGCCATATAACACCGATGCGGCGGCCACCAAAGTGATTAGAATTCTTTCCATACGGAGGAACAATGAGTTCTCCCAATCCAAAAGGATTCAGTTCATCGTGAACAGGAAAATCAGCATATAATTGTCCTGGCTCGGCATCAACTCCACATGCCGACAGGGTGCATTCGACGGCTTTATTTACTGCGTGATACTGGTGATAGGCAGCGACTTTCTTAACAACAACACCCCCATCGTCTTCAAAGACGATAAAATTGAGAATCAGGTCAAGGAGACGACGCTTGTCAAAGATTCCCTTGATAAGCACTTCCAGTTCCACCTGTCTGCGTGCGGACACGCACAGGCAGGCCGAACCTTTCGGAGCAACTTCCGTACCGTCAACGGTGCGCCAGGGCATAAACCGGTCCCAGCCGCTGGTGATGGAGCCGCACCGCGCCTCAAGACCGTCGGAGACGATTAAGAGTTCGTTGTACGTAAAAAGCGTGGGGATATCCTGCTTGTACGTCTGGAATTGGTTAAAGGCCTGACGGATTGTCGCCTTTTCGTCGGCGGGATTTTTCAATTCCACCACCGCCAGGGGTAGCCCATTAACAAAGACCACCAGATCGGGCCTGCGGTTTATTCGATTCTCAACCACGGTAAACTGATTAACTACGAGCCAGTCGTTATTCTCCAGATCCTCCAAATCGAGAAGCCATACTTTGTCGAATACCTCGCGGCCTTTATCCATGTAGGACACGTCCACACCGTCGGTAAGCAGGCGGTGGAAGCGGCGGTTGTTTTCTATAAGGCTGGGGTTTTCCGTGCGTGTGATTTTCCGCACTGCGTCTTCAATCACATCCGCAGGTATGTTCGGATTGATATCTTCAAGGGCGGTTAGCAGGCGGTCTTCCAGGATGACATCGGAATATTGAGCCTTTGCTTTTCGTTCAGGCCGTGCGCCATCGAAAGCGAGATCGGGGCCAAATGCAGTGACATAGCCGAGAGATTCAAACCACGCAAGAGCTGTTTCTTCCACAACCGATTCTGTGATTTTGGCCGGTTTAGTGCTCATGAGTACGCCTCTTTATTATCTTGGCAATGTTTTTGAACCACCTCAACCCAACGTTCATACCAGTGCCAATATTTTCCAGCCACCATAGTCCCATATCCTTTTGCAGGATTCTTTGCTTTATGTTTTTTCCAAAGCGCCGTGTGATTATGCATGCTGAAACCCGAGAACCCCTCGTTCTGCATGGTTTCCACTATTTGACTTGGCAAATACTTTTCTTTTTCTGTCTCCTTGATTACTGCATATTGCTTGTTCACATCACCTGCGAGCTTTGAGTCGCTTTTTACAAACTCAATAACTCTGTCCGCCTGTCCCCTGCGATTGGCTGATTTTGGTACGAAAAGTATGCGATATGCATACCTCTGACTGCCGTATTCGTCGTCATTCAAACTGGAGTCAAAATCTTGAACGTAGCTTTGAATATGCGTCGGTAATTCTGAATGTTCAACGAGCATATCTTTTTGTTCGGTGCTGATAGTCGAGAACTGAAGACTAAAGGATAAATGTTTATCTATTCCATCTAAATTACTGAACAGCGTTTTTAGATAGTGGTTGTAGTTCAGACAGCATGCCTGAAATCGAGCGCTCAAGAGGTCATCAATTCGAGTGGTCATTTGGTGTTCAATTTCATGGCGCAACCCGATTAAGAAACGCAGGTTGTTTGCGGTATCTTTATCTATCGGCGAGTTTTCATCATTCAAGCATTTTTCCAATTCCCAGTATTTGTAAGCTCCCTTTTTTGTCCGGTCAAACTTTCGGCGCTTGCCTTGAGCTGTAAAATAGCGATGTTCAACTTTCTTTGAGCGGTAATAGGCGTGGAGCAAATACGTCCAGGAAATGATCATTAAAACAATATTGGACTCTGCTTTAAATGATATATTTGGATTGTTAAAAATTTGAACCGCCGCAAGGGCCGCTTCACGCGACTTACACAATAGTTCGCTTTTTATTGATCCGATACGCCTATTTCGCTTTTTACTCATAACCCGACCGCCTCAATTCAATTGGAACGGTTTCCATGTTTCATAATTCAATCACACCTGCCACCAGCTTGTAGCAGCGCTTAGGTTGAATCCCGCCTGGAGTCCAGGGTCCAGCCAAACTGATTGTGAGAAGGCAATCATGGCTAATCTTTTCATTTCGGCTCAATCTCTCGATAAGTACAGGATCGGTAAGGCCAAGATCAAGACGCCTCTTTCGTCCATATTCAAGTCGGGCACGCCACCGTTTTTTGCCTTCCCATGTGTTCGCATAGAAGCTAACATCAGAGGAACGGATCAACTGGAGCGATTTCCATTGATGCTTTGGAATTGTCTGGAAGTAGTCTGCTTCGACACTGTCACTGTCGTTATGCAAAATAATATCATTGTTTTCGCAATATCTTAAAACCCTATCTACCGACATGACTCTGATATGCTGCCAAGAGACGAGTTTCAGCAGCCGATTTTCTGGTTGGCAACCTTCGTCAGGGCCATCGCCTTGTACGAACATCTCTACAACGTCTCTCAACTCGGGTTCGCGCCCACCTATGGTTCTCAAATTCCATGCTACAGCTCCGCCTGCAGGTGGCGACACGGGCCTGATCCACTCACCATTTCGCACATCAATACCGGCAATACAGCGTTTACCGACCTTGAAAGAGTTCGCTAAAATGACAACCCTTCGTTTCAATAACCGTCCCCCTTTTATTATAGGTGACGAATCGTTACATTACCCCACTTGTCTCGCAGATACTCGGCCACGAGCCTTCGATGACATTTATCAGCCTTTGGTTCGCTGCACAGGAGGCATGCACCATCCAAGTCGCTCGGTGTAACAAGATTTTCTATTTGCCTCTCTTCCATAAGCTTAAAGAATTTTTCCTCGTATTCAGTCCAGCCCAAGGTCTTGCTTTTATAGCCGTCCAGTATTTCTTTAGTTGGTGCCACATCTGGTTTGTGCACATAATCGATCCCGGCAATTTCGCGGAGAAAGTACTTCAGATCATTTCTCTTCGTGAATCCGGCGAGTTGTGATACATTGTTCAGACGAACATCGACCAGTTTACTGACTCCTGCTCGTTTTAGAATCTCGAAGAAGTCACGTGCGGACTTCTTGGCAAATCCAACGGTGAATATGGTGATGCCGCTTTGCCGAGCAATACTTTTTTCAGTCATGATGCACCTCGTTACCATTTTCTTTATGGGCGATGTCTTGCGCACGCTTTTTGTAGGCTCTTTCTATGATTTCAGAGTCACTCACGCCTTGATCGAAAATGCTACGTTCACACTGAGTGAGTGCAAGGAGTCTACCCTCAGTATCTCGGTGATCTTCAAGCGCTCCATCGGCGAGAATGTGCTTGATGCTCACCCCTCGCGTCTTCAAGTTCCGACAAACCAGGATTGTTCGGTGACAATCCAGGGGTTCTTTCTCAGCACACATCAAGGCCACCCTGTATTCCTCGCTGCCTTTGATAACGCGGTCAAGTCCACCTTTAAACTCAACCCGCTCGGCCATGCATGAGAAATCGACTTGGCCGTTATTATAGCAAGATCGGTCATTCGGTCGGGCTCCCAGTTCCTTGCCAAGAAACACATAAGCGATCCCCTCACTCTTGAGTAATGCGTCTAATTCTTCCTTGTTGAACTGTGGATTAAAGCGACTGTATGGCACTGATCGAACGTCTGCCACAGCGGTAATGCAGTGCTGCTTGAGCAGGTCGATAAACTTGTTTGTTGAATGATTTGAGTGACCAATGGTGTAAATGATTGACTTGGGTTGCGCCTCTAATCTGGATTGTTCAACAAGCCCATCTATCTCCGGCACTTCCAGCTCACCTGAAATGAGTTTAGGGAGGAGAGAATCGCGTAGAGCAGAAATGGTTTCACTTTCATGAACATTATCCCAGCATAGTTGAATTATAGGATTTATAACTGTACTCCATGCGTGCTGGATCTCTATGGAAGGTAATATTATAGGGAATTTCTTGAAATCCTTAAGTACTATTCTCTGAAGAACAGCGCCAGACACATAACGCTCCATCCTTGCCATTGTAGAATCTGTCTTTAATGAATATGCCAATAAATGGGAGTTGATTCGATCATTTGGTCTTAGAATAGCAATTGACGATAGGATAACAATATCGAGACCTTTCTCAACGACGAAGATATGCTTTAAATAACTTCCATCTTTAGCAATTAATACATCGTGTTTAAGTGGTCTACAATCATTACGTACAAGTTTTTGATACTCTTCTTCAGAAACCATTCGACAGGTACCTAAATTAAATCCCCAGTTGTGCATATCCTTAACTGATGCCATTGATTTGCCATTGCTGACTGTTTTTGGACTATAATGTGAACCATCCGTAATACGTGAACAGACATTTTCAAGTGGCTCTATCTTCCACCCCTTCGGAATCTCCCCCAATTCTGAATCCTCGAAGCTGTCGGGAAAGAGGTTGAGAATTTCCGGGGTCATGTAGGAGCAGACCTTCGTGTCTGCCCCTTTTGTGGGCGAACACACAGGTTCGCCCCTACAGGCGCGGACAGGGTCGCCTGTCTGCGTGCGTGCACGTTGTTTCGCACGCACAGGCAGGAAATCGACGAACCAGGACTTGAAGATGGCGCGGGCCATTGCCTCCAGCGTTTCGTTCATCCTGCGGTTCAGTTCGATCTTGTCGTCCAGCGATCCGAGGATGTGGGCGATGGCGCGCCGTTCTTCATCCCCGGGCCACGGAACAGGAAGGTTCTCAAGGTCAGACTTCTTTGCATTGCCGAACACTGCACCTTGTCCTTCCAGTACCTCCCATTCCCTACGAACGTAACGTAAAACATACTCGATGTAAGTAGTGTCAAGATAGCTATCTGCGCGGATTGCGGCGAGTCCTCGCCCAATTGAACAGTCTTCAGTTGCCCGATTTATTTCGCCTATGGGAGCACGAACACTAAAAAGAACATCGTCAGCCTTTGCAAAACGCGTAGGTGCAATGCAATACACACGACGCATAGGATAACGTTCACCAAAATCTCTGACACCTTGATAAAATGGGACTCCTTCACCAAGTTCATTATAAGTGGAACCAGGCGGAGACTGCCCCATTATCAATGTGGCGACGTTCTTTATGGCCTCATTCAAATACGGCTCACTCCCCATCGTCCACCCCCGTTCCTCCCAGTTCAGCCTCAATTTCTTCAATCGTCGGCAAACTGGATTTCAGTTCTTCAGGCAAGGACCTGGTGATTTGCCGTTCCCAGTCGGCAACGCCGATGGGTTTTGTATATCCGGCCAGAGAGTACTCAACCACCATTTTGTTTTTCTCTTTTACCAGCAAAAGACCGATGGATGGTTTGTCGTCAGGATGCCTGAGCAGATCATCCACCGCGTTAAGGTACATGTTTAACTGGCTGACATGGCCGGGCTTAAACTTGGTCACTTTGAGTTCCACGATGACATAACACCGAAGTCTCAGGTGGTAAAAGAGCAGGTCGATATAAAAATCATCATCTCCAACTTCCAGATGCACTTGCCTTCCGACAAACGCAAAGCCCTGGCCAAGCTCCAGAAGGAAGCTCTGAATATGGTCGACGAGTTTTTGTTCAAGTTCGGTTTCCCGGCGTGGATCGTCGGTACCCAGAAAATCGAATACGTAGGGATCTTTAAAAATCTGAGCGGCCATATCGGAGTCCGCCGGAGGTAACGCCTCCGGAAAATTGCTGACGGCTTTGCCTTGCCGCTCATGCAGGCGCGTCTCAATCTGGATGGCTAAAATATTGCGGCTCCACCCGTTCTCGATGGTTTTGCCGGCATACCACAAGCGAACCTCGTTATCCTTGCACTTCTCCAGCAAGGTCAGATTGTGATACCAGGTAATTTGTGCAAGCACCTCTTGCACTATTGCCCTGTCTGACCAGGATTCAGCGAATTTGCGCATATATTTGAGATTGCGCGGAGAAAATCCGCTCATATCTGGAAAGGCTTTCTTCAGGTCATGTGAAAGACGGTCGATTACCTTTGCTCCCCAGCCTTCGTCACGTTGCCGTTCCAAAATGGATTGGCCGATGTCCCAGTACATGAGAACCAGAGCGGAATTCGCCGACAGTATGGCCTTGACACGCTCGCGGCTAATCCTCTCTTTCAACTTAGTCAGGAACTCTCCATATTTTTCCGGCATTTCCCGCAAGGGTGCCGGAGCAGGCATAATAACATCCGGTTTATTTCGTCCTCTGGATTTCCGATCCGTGCCGGTTGCGCTGGAAAGCGCTTTATTATTTTGTTTTCTCTTCATTTTCCAAATCCCAATACGGCTAAGTTCTTACGAATCACCTTATCGAGTTCTTGCGCTTTATCGAACTGCTCATACAGTGTGGCGGAGAGGTCGGTCATCTTCTCTTCGAAGGGGATGCCGCCTGCCTGCCGCGCCCGGCCCCCCGCGATGGCTTTCTTGATCCATCTGCGACCTGATGTCATCTTCAGTTCTTTTTCGCGAGCAACAGCTTCTTCCCGGCTGTTGAATTCTTCGTAGTGTGGGATATAACGGGGCTTATTTTTCTTTGTCCAATCTGCACCTTTACCGGAAACATGCTCTTGCCATCGCCGGGGCATATTGTCTGTATGTCCGATATAATAGCTGCCGTCTTCACATGCGATTACATAGACAAAAAATACCCCCGGTCGCGGCGCAGGCAGGTCGTCCTCGATCTCGGCTGCGCCGACATATCGGCCGGGGGTAAGGACATAGCCGTGGTCTTTAATCTCTTTTGTTTCGACCGACTTGCAAAACCCGGGGATGTCTTCATAAGGGCAAGGGCGAACACTTAGGTTCGCCCCTACATCTGCCCCTGCATTCGCCCCTGCATCTCCTCCTGCCTGTGCGTCACCGCACGCAGACAGGCGCCAGGCATGGTAGGTTCCGGCGATCCGGCTGATCTCTTCATCGGAAAGTTCACGGTGAACCCGGTCTATAAGAGTTCCCATCTTGCGGGCGTCTATGAATAGAGTTTGGCCGCATCGGTTGCGGAATCTGCCGTTCTTTTTGTTCCGGGAGATAAACCAGAGGCAGACTGGAATCTGGGTCGTATAAAAAAGCTGCCCCGGAAGGGCGATCATGCAGTCCACAAGGTCCCCATCGATGATGCTTTTTCGGATTTCGCCTTCGCTTGCTGTATTGGTGGACATGGAACCGTTGGCCATGACGAACCCGGCAATGCCCGTGGGCGACAGGTGGTGGATGAAATGCTGTATCCAGGCATAGTTTGCGTTGTTTACCGGCGGGATGCCGAATTTCCAGCGGACATTGTCCTTGAGCCGCTCGCCGCCCCAGTCGCTCATATTGAATGGGGGATTGGCAAGGATAAAGTCGGCCCTGAGATCCTTGTGCAGATCATTGTGGAAACTGTCCGCCTGTTGTAAGCCAAGGTTGGGATCGATGCCGCGGATGGCAAGGTTCATCTTGGCAATCTTCCAGGTCGTCGCGTTCGACTCCTGCCCGTAGATGGCGATATCGCCGCGCCTGCCGCCGTGCTCTTTGACAAACCGCTCGCTCTGTACGAACATGCCTCCTGAACCGCAGCAGGGGTCATAGATACGGCCTTTGTAGGGTTCTATCATCTGAACAAGGATTTTGACGACGCATTGGGGCGTATAAAACTCACCGCCCCCCTTGCCTTCGGCGGTGGCAAACTTTCCGAGAAAATATTCATAAACGCGGCCCAAGATGTCCTGTGAACGGGACGCGTCGTCACCGAGGCCTATTGTGCTTATGATATCGATAAGCTCGCCCAGACGATATTTGTCGAGCGCGGGTCGCGCATAGTCCTTGGGCAAAACGTTTTTGAGGAAGGGATTTTCCTTTTCGATGGCAAGCATGGCGTCATCGACGAGCTTGCCGATGACAGGTTGCTTCGCCCCAGCCCTGAGGACTTCCCAGCGGGCTTCTTT
Source organism: Chloroflexota bacterium (assembly GCA_034717875.1). GTDB lineage: Bacteria > Chloroflexota > Anaerolineae > Anaerolineales > UBA11858 > JAYELX01. The sequence continues at coordinate 7,971 of JAYELX010000485.1, forward strand.
GGGCACCCAAAAGACATTGGATGCGGCATATTCATCACGGTCTTCGGGGTCGGTGTATTCCGTCTCTCTGGTCGCCTCCAGTTTCTTATATTTGGCCTGAAAGGTATCGGAGATATACTTCAGGAAGATCAATCCGAGGACGACATGCTTGTACTCCGAGGCATCCATATGTCCCCGGAGCTTATCCGCCGCCGCCCACAACTGGTTTTCAAATCCGAGATTCGCGCCGTTGTTGTTTTTTGCCATTTTTCCCTCTTCTCTTTTAAATTTCCGTTGTTGTTTAATATATGGCGTCTTTTATTCTTTTGTTAAACCTTTTACATACTTAACAAAAAACCTTAGAATGTCAAGGGAAACTCAGCATTGTCTGATCAGGAAATTGCATATAAACCCCTGTGGTCTTACCGCCACAACAAAGGAGTAAAATCCCCCTTTAAAAAAGGGGGAGCTGTGTTGGGAATGATAATATTGCAGGGCTAAAGCCCTGCAATATTGTAGATTTTGAACAATCAATAAAAAAGGGATTTACGGCTTGACTACCGTAAATCCCTTAATTTTCATGGTGGGTCAGGGCAGAATCGAACTGCCGACACCTGGATTTTCAGCCCAGTGAATCAAATTATCATCAAGTGCTATTAAGTGGTGTTAATTAAGATATTTCTTTGAAATATCAGGCGGTTAGTTGCTTTTAAATGCTGTAAAGTGTCATTAAGAAATACCGCTTATACCCACCTATATAGGCACCAAATCCCGGACGATAGGCACCTATATAGGCACCAAATATTAATCTTTTGGGACAAAATTTTTCATCAAAATTGAGAAGATATGTTTCGGATAGTCAATGTTTAGAATAAACTTGGAAAGGAAATTATTAACGCCCAGCAGAACAATATGCAAATTGGGCAGGAAATCAACGGGTATATCATCAACCGTATACAGGAGGTCAAATGAAGCGGGATGTAAAATTTCAAATCTTGTGGTGTGAGAATAAGCAGTGGTCATGCCATTACCCGTATAAACCTGCTTAATATGACCAGATTGCAGATCATGACCCAAAAGCGGCGCATAATCCGCTGGTATAGAACACTCATCGGCACCGGTATCTATGATGCCGATAGTTTGAATGCGTTTACCCGTATGTGGATTAATAATTCGCACAGGAAGAATGGGACGTGGTTCATCTCCGAACTGTGCATAGACACTAAATGGACAGTCTTTAATAGGCATTAATAAATATGTATACTTTCTTTTTCGGGAACATAAAATATGACCGGTTCATCCACACCCTTTTCCTTTGCTTTTCCATGAACCGTCACAGGATCATCACCTACGCTGATTACACTCTTATGCTGGAAAGATTTTTTTGCAACATATTTGCCTCTGTATTTTTCAGCATCCTTGATCAGGACTTGATTTTTCATGGAAAATGTTCCCCCTGTATCAACTTTTAGTCCATAATATCCATAGTCAGGTGAATAAATCAACATAAATATGCAATGGACATAAAAGCACCCAAAAACGTAATCGCATAATTTTGCTTTGCTTACCCCTTATGTCCACTTTTGCGGGTTTCGCGTCCAGTGGAGATGGTAGTATCAATCGTACCCGTTTTCTTTTATTGCCACTTCATGTTCCCCTATATATTACACACGAATCATCTCAGGA
>JAYELX010000486.1:0-9541 GCA_034717875.1 Chloroflexota bacterium
TTGGGCGAAGACGAAAAGGGGGAATTGGCCTGGCAAAAAGATCTCGATTACGAGCAAGCCATCCCGGCGGTTTTGGCAGAGCGTGAAGCGCAGGAGGCAGCTGAGCTGACTCGCGCAGCAGTAGAAAGTTGAATCCAAGACCAAAAATCTAAGCCATAGTCGAAATTAATAGAGAATTGGAGAAGGAATTGAAATTACGCAAAGAAGAGAATGTATCCACAACAAATATGGTCGGCAGAACGATCAACAAGATAATAGGATTCATTGGCAGACAGAAGCACAACTACCGAGTATCGATCACACGTTCTTCGGTTAATAATTTCCTACTGAAGCTTACTGCCCAATACGATTCTATATACACGGTGGCGCTGGGAGCTGACTCGGTAGAACTGGGAACTATCAACAGTATTGGCAATGGGATCAGTGCGATTATCTCTACCCCGATAGGGTGGTTGATGGATCGCTACGGTCTCAAGCGATTATATTTGTTCGGTATAACGTTAATGGCTGGGTCTGCATTGACTTACGCTTTGGCCACTAGCTGGCAAGCTATCATCGCCGCCACTATTTTGTTTACTGTCTCCACGAGATTTATCGGAACCGGCTGTAGTGTGATCTGCGCAGATTCGGTGCAGAACAAAGACCGGGCAACCGCGCAGAATATTTGCGTCACTTCTGCATCTCTTCTTGCCATGTTCGCCCCTCTAGTCGCCGCCCCGTTGGTTACAGCATTTGGTGGATTGACTGCGGAAGGCATCCGCCCGCTGTATTCTATCCGCTTTGTTGGATACATCCTTGTCCTTGTCTTTGTGGCTGCTCAATTGCGGGAACCCAAACGAGCAACTGTGACGGAGACAAGTACCAGCTCTGGCTTTATAGATGATTTCAGGCAGATATTCAAAGCTGGAACTCCTTTGGGGAGATGGCTTATCGTCGCTTCCCTCACCTGGTTTCCAATAGCCATGACCGCACCTTTTCTCCAACTTTTTGCTCATCAAGCCAAAGGTGCAAACCAGTACCTGCTGGGGATTATGGCCACGGCCACAGTCTTGACACGTATTCTGTTTGGAATCCCGCTGGGGCGGTTGGCGGACAAGATAGGGCGGAAAAAGGTCATTTATCTGCTCGCACCGCTTTGGTACGCGTCCTATCTACTGCTCATCTTCTCTTCTAATTCGTTCACTTTAATTTTATCTGGGGCTTTGCAGACTTTCTATTTTATCTCGTCGGGTGTCACGAATGCTATGACCTTGGAACTTGTACCCGTAAAACAGATGGGGAAATGGAGCGGTTTGATCGGCCTCTTCCGGGGATTGGTCACCATCCCCGCCCCCATTCTCGGGGGACTTATTTGGGATAATTTCAATCCGGTTTATGTATTTCTCATCCCCATAGCCGTAGACTTGTTGCTCAAACTTCCTTTGTTAGTTACAATTCCAGAGACTTTGAGTAAGACAACTAAAGATAAAAAGGAGTAACCATATTATGAAGAAAGTGATTGGTTTGATCGTAAACCCGGTGGCGGGCATGGGGGGAAGTGTCGGTCTCAAGGGAACTGATGGAGGCATGTACAAAAAAGCGTTAGAATTAGGCGCCGAGCCGGTTACACCCAAAAGAACGGTGGATGTTCTAACTCATCTCGAATGCAAGGATGAGATAACACTGCTCGCCGCACCGGGAAAGATGGGAGAGCAACATGTTGAAAATATCGACATTCCCGTCACGGTGATTGGAAAGATCGGCGAGGAAACCTCCCCCGAAGATACTAAAACGATTGCTAAGAAGATGATAAAACGCGGTGCTGAATTGCTAATTTTCGTTGGTGGTGATGGTACGGCGAGGGACATTTATGATGCCATTGGTTCTGACGTACCGGTAGTAGGTGTTCCCTCCGGCGTGAAGGTTTTTAGCTCGGTGTTTGCGCTCAGTGCCAGAGCAGCAGCCGAGATGGTGGATGCCTTCCTGGAGGGCACCGATGTGATAGAGGAAGAAGTCCTCGATATTAACGAGGAAGCCTTTAGGGCAGATCGCTTGGCGTCCAAACTATATGGCTATCTTATAGTGCCTGAGGTGCGGAAATTCCTGCAACCCGGCAAAGCAGCGTCAAGAGTAAATCAATCCGCAGCGGTGAGCAAGAAAGAGATTGCAGACTACATCGTCGAGGAGATGGAAGCGGAGACGCTGTACTTGCTCGGCCCAGGCACGACCGTGAGGGCCATCACTGATGAAATGATGCTTTCTAAGACACTCCTGGGGATAGATGCGATCCACGCAGGCAAACTGGTTGGGGAGGACCTGAACGAGAGAGGTATCTTGACCCTGTTCGAACAATATGACAAGAGAAAAATCATTGTGACCCCCATCGGTGGCAATGGATTCATCTTTGGTCGAGGCAGCAAGCAATTCACCCCGGAAGTGATCAAAAAGGTGGGGCGCGAGAACATCATCGTGGTGGCGACTAGAAACAAACTGATGAATTTAATCTGTTTGCGTGTGGACACAGGCGATTTTGAGCTTGACAAAGTACTATCTGGATACCTTAAAGTTACAGTAGGGTACAGAGAAGGAAGGGTAATGGAGGTTAGATGCGATTAGCAAATAATATAAACTCACGCCTTTCTCGACTAAAATTATCTACTAACCGCCGCAACTTCATCGCTGGATTATGGCACGGAGCCTTTCTGGCCCTGGGCGTCTCACTGACCCAACCCACAACGGTCATCTCCGCATTTGTGGCCGACCTGACCGGTTCGACCGTGTGGGTGGGGGGACTTTCCACCGTGTTGACAGTTGCCGGAGCCTTGCCGCAACTTTTCGTCGCCCGCTGGATCGAACCGCGCCCGCGCAAGATGCCCTATCTGATGTTAGCCATTTACCTGCGGGTGATTAGCTGGGGCGTCTTAGCTGGGCTGATCTTTGTCATCGGCGGTCAGCATCCCATGACGCTGGCTTGGATTTTAGTTGGGATGTTGGTCATTTTCTACGCTGGGGGCGGGTTGGGCAATATCCCCTATACGGACATCATCGGCAAAATTATCCCTTCTCACCGCAGGGGAGCTTTCTTTGGCGGTAAGGGGGCATTGGCTGGCCCGCTTTCTGTTGGAGCGGCTTTTGTAGCTCGTTACATCATGGCGCACGTGGATTATCCCAACAACTACGCGATGTTATTTGGATTGGCCGCGCTTGGGTTGGGAATTGCGTCTCTGGGATTTTGGGTCATCCGTGAACCGGCTAATGGCACAGCTGCTCAGGCCATACCGCCTTGGAGTGAATACGGGCAGCAGTTGTTAGCAGCCGGCCGCCGCTTGAAAATACTCATAGCTATCCAATTGTTGACTGGCTTTAGCTTGATGGCTTTGCCATTCTACGTGGTCTATGCTCGCCAAGAGTTGAACGCGCCGGCGGATGCCGTGGGTTGGTTTTTGCTGGCCCAAGTCTTGGGTGGTGTGATTTCCAATTTGGTTTGGGCGCATCTTGTTGATCGTTCCGGCAGCCGCTGGATGTTGTTCTGTTGTGCGGTGACTTCTACCCTGACGCCAATCCTGGCAATTGCGCTTTCTCCCTTGGGCTGGCTTGCTTTACTCCCCGTATTCTTTTTTGCTGGGGCGATTTTCAATGGCCGCAGCGTTGGCTTTCAGAGCGCATTGCTGGAACTGGCCCCGCAGGATGAACGTCCAACCTACGCGGCTCTCAACACAATTCTGATTCTTCCGGTTGCCTTCCTCTCCCTGGCAGCCGGCGTGTTTTTGCAGCACTGGTCTTACACTGCCCTTTTCGCTTTCGCGGCGATATTCATTGGCTTGGGAGCTATCATCACCTGGCGTTGGGCCACAACCCCGCAACCCGCAGACCAACACATAACGGCGTAGAACGATTTTCAAAGTGTTTATTGGTAATCGTCCACTCCCTACCCCCCTCAATCCCCCCGCCACGGGGGGAGCTGGAGGGGGGTGAATAATTACATTTATTGAGAACTACTTGAAATTCGCGTTATAATAAATCTATCCATGCGCTGCCACATCTTCGGTGCCGGCGACACCAATATACCAACTTCCCAGTTTCCCAATTTACCAGCTTACCAGTTTACCAACTCACCTACAGGAGTAAAAAATGACAACAAAAATCGGCATCATCATCTGTGACCGCTACCGGCGTTGTGCGGGTGGCAAATGTTTCCGCGCGCTGAAAAACCGTGAAGGCGCATTCAGTATTTACGCCGATCAAGAAATCGAGCTAGTCGGTTATACCACCTGTGAAGGCTGTCCCGGCGGAAATATCGAGTACGCCGGCGAAGAGATGGTCAAGAATGGCGCACAAGTCATCCATCTGGCGACTGGCCTCGTTGTCGGTTATCCGCCCTGCCCTTACATTGACACATTTAAAGAATTTCTCGAAGCACGCTACGACGTCAAAGTTGTTGTGGGGACGCACCCGATACCGCAGAAATATCTCGACATGCACACCCGTTTGGGAACCTGGGATGATCCAGCTTGGAAACCATTGCTCGAACCTACCATGTCAAACAAAGCCACCCGCTTAGCATACAACTAGATGAAACAAACTTTGTGGATTGACGCAAGCGCAGGCATCTCGGCTGATAGATTTGTCGCCGCGCTGATTGGTCTGGGCCTGCCGGAACGAGAGATGGTAGGGGTCATTAAATCTGTTGCTGAAGACCTCGGTATGTTGGATGCCCACACCCATCTCGAATTCCTTCCCGACGAGAGGCTTGCGCATCGGTTGCATCTCATCCCCTTGGAGGAGCAAAAGCCGCTCCCCTGGGAAGAAGTGCCCGCAACCCTGGAGCACGCCCTGACCCAAGCGGACGTCAGCGGTACTTATGCCGATTTTGCCCAGCAAGTCCTGCTGATTCTGCGTACCGCCGAAGCATCTGGCAACACTCCCCTCCCGCTTGCGCCGGCGAAAAACGTCTCTTTGCCCATCATCGGCACGGCGCACACTCCCTATAAGCACAAAGCCCCTTACCAACCTCAGCCCGAAAATGTGGGCGATGGCGCATTTTATATTCAGGTTGAGCCCCAATACGCGGCGGCCACATACTCCTTAGAAACATTCAGCCACATCTTTGTTTTGTCTTATTTGGATAAGTCCCTGGAAGCGGAACTTAGCGTGCGCCCGCCCTGGAAAGATGATGACAAACGCTACGGCACTTTTGCCACCCGTTCCCCCAATCGCCCCAGCCCCATCGGCCTGACCCGCGTCCGGCTGAGACGCGTTGAGGGAGCGCGTATCTACACCGGCCCCCTTGACCTCTTCAACGGCACCCCAATTTTGGATATCAAGCCTTTCATCCGCTCGTTGGATGGGATGGCTGATGATGACGACGCCGGCAACGATGGCTGGCTGGAGGGCAGCGATCACCTGGAATTGCACCGTCTGGGGATTCCCCACACCCACCCCGGCGGATCGGGAACCCTGGCCCAGCCTCAAACCCTAATTGCTATCTTGACCGGTCTTGGATGGGGCTTGCAGAGCCTGGGCGTGGACCTCAGCTCGGTGGTTTGCACATCTCCCATGAACACTGGCACCGAATATGCCCTTGAACTGGCCACCCGGTCTATTTTAGAGCAGTACAAAATCCCCTGCCAATCCGAGACAGATTCCGGCGTCTTGGTTACTCCTTATGGAGCAGCTATTCTAGCCGCGTTATCCCCTCAATTTGCGGCTGCGGATGACGTTCCGTCCACCAGCAAACGCACTGGACTGGGACTGGGCGGTCAGATTTTGGCTGCTGCCCCGGCCTTCGGCGCGCTACGGTTAATTCTAAGTACCTGACAGGTTTCCACGGATGGCATTTTTATCAAAGTCATCTACGTGTGGGTTTATGCCCATGACAACGGTAATTTTACAAACCTGTCAGGTCTCATAATAGAGAGGTACCTCATGTCTGTCAAACACACCAACGAAATCAAAGCCAAGCCGGTTGCCGCGGGGAGTGGCACCACCATGCAGGTGTTGATCCCGCCAAAAGAAGGGCCGAATTTTGCCATGCGGCGATTTGTCATGCAGCCCGGCGGCGGGATGCCCAATCACACCAATCAGGTTGAGCACGAGCAATATGTGCTGGCAGGCCATGCCCGCATCGGCATCGGTGATGAAGTGTTCGAAGTCAGCCCCGGGGACGTGGTCTTCATCCCCGCGCAGATTCCCCACTGGTACCAGAACATCGGTGACGAACCGTTTGTATTCCTCTGCCTGGTGCCCAACCAGCCGGATGAAATCGCCATTTTGGAATTTTCCGGGAAATGAGTTAACCCCTTTCCCGGAAACTAAAACGGAGACAACATGATTGTACGTATGTGGCACGGACGTGTATCCACCAGCAAAGCGCAGGCCTATCGAGCGTTTCTGAACGAACGAGCGATTCCCGATTACCAATCGGTTGAAGGGAATATCAACGTCTATATTCTGGAACGCGCAGAAAGTGAAGTCACCCATTTTATTACCATGACTTTTTGGGAAAGCTTGGACGCCATCAAAGCTTTTGCGGGCGACGACGTAGAACTGGCAAAATACTACTCCGAAGATAAAGACTTTTTGCTCGAATTCGAACCTAGGGTCGTGCATTACGAAGTCGCGGGGAGTGCTTAGAAGCGCAATTCACATAGCTTACTCATTCTACCGGCGCCAGTTTCCGAGAAGGAGAATAATTCATGAATCCAACCTACACCCGCTCCGATTCAAAAGTAGAAGTCAGCGGCGCAGAAGCCCGTCACTACGACTTTTTCATGAACACCATCACGGTCGGCACATATCCCTTTTTCATCCGCAAAGCCATTCGAGAAATGGGGATTCAACCCGGTGATGAAATTTTAGTCCTGGGGTGCGGCACGGGACGCAACTTGCAACTCATGAACAAGCACCTTGATGGTGAAGGACGCATTGTTGGCCTGGACATCGGCCCGGAAATGCTGGAACAAGCCCAACGCCGATTCGCTGATCTTCCCCACGTTACTATCAAAAACCAGCACATTGACGAACCACTCTCTTACGAAAATGAATTTGATAAGGTTTTTATTTCATTCGTCATGCACGGTTTCATCCAAGAAGACCGCGAAAAAATTATCGCCAACGCCCAACGCGCTCTCCGGCCCGGAGGCGAGTTCATCATCCTGGATTATAACGAATTTAATTTGGGATCATCCCCCTGGCCGGTGCGTTTCGTTTTCAAAATGGAATGTCCCTTGGCGACAGACTTTGTCGGTCGTGATTTCCAAGCGATTCTGCGAAAACAGGGCTTTGATGAATTTCGCGTTCACCCACATTATTTTGGGTATGTGAGGTTATTAGCGGCAAGACTCGGGGATTGGTTATGAAACAGAAAACTAAAAAAACTACGACATCATCGTTGTCGGCTCAGGGGCGGGAGGCTTAACCGCCGCGGTAGCACTTGCCCAAGCGGGGAAAAGCGTCCTGATCTGCGAGCAGCACGAAGTACCCGGCGGCTGGACACACTCATTCACCCTGAAGGAGATTAGTTTATGATATTACGAATACTAATTTGGATAATCATGTTAATCGGCGGCGGTGCGTTGGGTATATGGCTGGATTTGCGTTGGTTCCCAAACTTGTTTTCTAATTTTATTTTTCATGCCGTATCCTTAGTTTTTGGCATATTGTTGCTGCGTCTCGTCCTGCGTGTCAGCCGTTATACAGGCCGTTTGTTAGCTCGCCTGGGCCGCGAGGGTGATATTCCCAACATGGAAACTAATAAATTAGCCACCACGGGGGTTTACGCTTGTATGCGCCATCCTATGCACTTGGGATTGCTTTTCTTCCCCTGGTCGCTGGCTTTGATCCTCGGCTCGCCGACGTTTATAGTGATCATTGCCCCGCTAGAAATAATCCTTATGCTGGTGATGATCAAATTTATAGAAGAACCAGAAGCCATTCGCAAATTTGGCAATGAATACCGAGAATATCAGAAAAAAGTGCCAATGTTCAACCTACGGCCATCCTGTTGGCGTCAAATATTAAAAAATTAATTTGTAAGGAGCAATTATGGTAAATTCTATTGATACTATTCTGGCTGCCTCGGACTCGGCGGATGCTGCTAAGGCGCGCCAAGAGGGGCTTGGTTTTATTGATGGTTCAATTCCTGGTTATGCTCTTTTGATGGGCGATGATACCGCCCAAGCTTCGAAGGTTATTGAGACATTATCTCAGCGCCAAATTGTGGTTTTTGTTGTTGAAGATGAATTGCAAAATGCTTTGCGAGATGAGGGCTTGGAGCTGGGTTGGATTTCTCGCGTTATTGCTATGGCTTTGCCGCAGTCTTTAGGATGTATCGCGCGTATAGCAGGAACTTTTGGGAACGTAGAAAGTTCTGACGAAGTGTTGCCCTACGTCCAGGAAAGGCTGTTCGGATTTACATTAATACTTGGAACTGCGACGCCAGAGCGTTTAGAGATAGCTGAGTCCGCCCTTTCGTTTGGTTGCCCGCTGGTAAGTAGCGATCAATTACCCCCGGCCACAAAAGATTGGGAAATTTCGGCGGATTATAGCGCCGCTATTGGGAATGTTGAAATTGGTGATATTGTCCAAATTGCCATCGAAGAGCGTGGAATGCGGATTCACGTCCCCATCCCCGACCTCCCTGTGACCTATAGTGACGATTTTGCCGGTCAGGTAGTACGCGATGACTCTTGTGGCGCTTGTTTGAGCGGGGTTGAGCTAACCGTAACGGGCGAGGGAATCACTGATGGGAAGATTGACATTCTCGGTTCAGATTTAGACACTCTTACAGAAAATGATTTCGCTATTTTAGTAGAAGTTAGTGGGCGAGATATGCAAGCCGATTTTGAACCGGTTTTGGAGCGGGAAATCGAGGTTATTCTCAATGATATAGACGGTGTTATGCACCGGGGGCAACGCGCTATGGTTACTTTGAACATTGCCCCAAAAGCTATTTCAAAGGAACTGAAACTGCACCACTTAGGAGAAGTTTTACACGCTCGTTTACATAATGAATTTGGAAAAATTCTCAGCCGAGTTCAGGTGACAATTGCTACTGACGCGGTTGAAATTGAGGCCATTCGAGAACGGGCAGAATCAATTTACGAAGAGCGTGATGACCGGCTTAAGAATCTTACCGATGAAGACGTAGATGTTTTTTATACTTGTAATTCTTGCCAAACCATCGCGGAGGGGCATTTGTGCGTTATTAGCCCAGAGAGACCTGGTGTTTGCGGAGCAGTCGATTGGATGGACGCGCGTGCAGCAGTTAGTATTGACCCCTTGGGGCACAATAAAGAGGTTTCTAAAGAGGGCTTGATAGATGCTAATATAGGTCAATGGGAAAGTATTAACCAAATTGTGAAGAAAGAAACCGGGGGAGCAATTACGGCTTTTAGTTTATATAGCCTCATGCAAGACCCTGGCACGGCCTGCGGTGATTTCGAGTGCATCACCGCCATGCTGCCGCTCTCCAACGGCGTGATGGTGATGTCACATGAGTATGAGGGCATGACCCCCAGCGGGATGGATTGGGCCATGCTGTACGAAGTCGTCGGCGCAGGTG
>JAYELX010000487.1:0-9502 GCA_034717875.1 Chloroflexota bacterium
TCGATCAATTCCTTTATCGTAGACACATCATCCCACTTAATATCTTGGAGTTTAAATCCAGTATCATAAAAATCCGGGTTGACGTCATGTTTAGACCAAACACTTTTGGCTATAAATTCCAGGTTTTCCTTTCCAAATATCTGGGATGGGAAAGTCATTTTAAGATGAAAAAGGGCATCGGTCTCAATGGGTTCTTCGCTAATCAGCATGATTCCATCCAGGTTGATATTCACGAGATGCCCAACGATTTGATTGGTTTTTTGGTCGAAAACTCTCAAATAATAAATCAGATGTCGTCTTTTTAATTCTCTTTTATCCATCGTTTTGCTCTCCTTTTATCTCGGCGCGCACAGCCTGGTAAAGTGTCTCGGCTTTGAGATCATCAAAAGTATAACACGGAGCTTCAAGATATTCAGCTAATTCTTGCGCTAAACCTTGATCGAAAGCTTCATGTTCCATATTGATGACTACACTGCGGATATCATCACTAGCAAATTTTTCAGCCATCTTGTGAGCCTCTTCTTGAGGCGGCAAATTGCCAACGGAAACATTGCCGGCCCCATCGGTGAGCAGGATCATCAACGGCTCCACGTCGGGGTAGACCATGCTTTGTTGTCGGATGACCTGATGGGCCAGAAACAATCCCGCTGCCAAGGGCGTTTTGCCTCCCACGGGGATGTCCGAGAGGGCACGCTGCGCCAATTGAATCGAGTTGGTCGGCGGCAGCACCAAAGTAGAACGATCTTTTTGGAAAACAATCAAGCCGACTCGGTCCCGGCGTTGGTAGGCATCGGTCAACAAAGATAGTATTGCCCCCTTGGTTGCGGACATGCGTTCGGATACAGCCATAGACCAGGAGGCATCGACAACAAAGAGCACCAAATTAGCCGTTTGTTTGACTCGCACCTTACGCTGCAAATCCTGAGGGCGAATAGCAAAGGCGACATTCTTACGCTGCTCTTGCCGATCTTTCTGATAAGGAGCAGCAGCGCGAATTGTGGCGTCGAAAGCAATGTCGTTGGTTTTTCCGTTGGCAGGCCGGGCCTGAATATAGCGTCCGCGCTTGCGATCGGTGTGGGTTCGCGAGCGGCGGCCTCCTCGGCGGCGGGTGATGCGATCCAGAGGTGTTTCCAATTTACGAGCATCGAAGGCCTTCCCAGCTTTTACACGCTCTCCGCCTTCCCACCAATTAGCCGAAACTGATTCGAAAACATCTTGTTTGGCAGGTTCAACCGGGCTGTGAGATGACTCGTCTTTTTCCGCGCTGGGATTTTCAGTTAAAGCTTTTTTTTTTCGTCCACAGCTTGTTTTTTCTCGGATGTGGGTTGCCGCTCTTCGAAAGAAGCTGACGCTCCTTGCAACTGATCGATACGTTCTTGTAACTCATCGAAGCTGATGTCGTTCTGAGCAAAGGGGCCATGTTTGATGCGATGAGGGTAAGCCAACTCCGCAGCCAGAGCAATATCCCGCTCGGAAATATCAGCACGACCTTCGAATGCAGCATGGGCACGGGCGGCCTTGAGAATAACCAGGTCTGACCGATGTCCATCAACATTGAGTGATGCACTTAATGCAGCAATCGAAAGTAAGTTTCGACGCGAATACGATACCTGATGGACCAGCTTGCGCGCAAGTTCGATCTGCTCAGAGAGTTTATGCTCCTTGTCAATCCACTCTTCGCGGAAACCTTCGGGATCAGATTCGAAGGCTAAATTACGCTCCATGATGAACACGCGTTCACGCGGGCTGCGAATCCCATGTATATCCACAGAAAGGGCAAAACGATCCAATAATTGAGGGCGCAAATTCCCCTCTTCAGGATTCATCGTCCCCACTAAAATGAATCTTGCTGGGTGGCTAAAAGAAATCCCTTCTCGCTCGACAATGTTCATGCCCATAGCAGCAGAATCTAGCAACAAGTCCACAACATGATCATCCAATAAATTGACTTCGTCAATATACAATAATCCGCGATTAGCTGCCGCCAGCACACCAGGCTCGAAATGCCGCTCTCCTTTTTGAATGGCTTTCTCGATATCTAAAGTCCCCACGACACGATCCTCGGTTGCGGAAACCGGGAGATTGACAAAAGGGGTTGGTCGTAATTCGACATTGTGTTCCTCGCGCTGGCGACACTCCGTACACCAGCTATTAGGGTGGTCGGGATCACAACCAAAACGGCATTGAGCGATCGTTCTAACCTGGGGCAGGAGTGCGGCCAATGCTCGGGCTGCGGTTGATTTTGCGGTTCCTCGCTCCCCGCGGATCAAGACTCCACCAATGCGGGGATAGACAGCGTTCAGGATAAGTGAGCGTTTCATCCGCTCTTGTCCAACAATAGCAGTAAAAGGGTAGATTGTTTGCATATTTTATCTCGATAATCTTAAAGGTTTACGATTAATCTTACCACAAAGGTTGCCAAGTCTTCCTTTAACATTTATAATGTACGGCTGATATTAATTAAATGGAGTGTGTAAAAAATATTATGAAAGAAAGTAAAGCTCTTATCGAAGAGCGCATTGAAGAAGAAGTAGTAATAGTAGTAGAAGAAGAAGTAGCAGAAGCAGAAGAAGCACCCGAAGCCCAACCTTCCATGGCAGAACTCTTGGAAGAGGAGGGTTTGGATATCGATATGCCCAAATCCGGAGAGTTGCGTGAAGGCGCAATTGCTACTGTCACCAACAACGAGATTTTGGTCAGTATTGGAGCTAAGTTCGAAGGTGTAATTGCCGGAAAAGAATTAGACCAAATCGATACCGAGATTCGTGAAGGCTTCGAAGTGGGAGGCGAGATCACAGTATATGTCCTCACTCCCGAGGATCGAAACGGGAATCTAGCTATTTCATATAATCGTGCCCAAGAAGAGTTAGATTGGGAATTCGTCGAGAAGATCGAAAAATCTGGAGAAATTTACAAAGGGACGGTGTCTGGATTCAACAAAGGAGGGCTTCTCGTCCCCATTGGTCAATTGCGTGGTTTTGTCCCTGGTTCACAAATCAGCATGACACGCCACACGATTGGCGAAACTCCCGAAAAACGCTGGGCTAAACTTGTCGGCGAGGATATTGAAATACAGGTTATCGAGGTTGACCGCTCCCGCCGTCGGCTGATCATTTCAGAGCGCAGGGCTAAGAATGAAACTCGCGAAACACTTAAAGAGCGACTTTTAGAAAAACTGGAAGTCGGCGATATTTGCAAAGGGCGAGTCACAAGCCTGGCCAACTTTGGAGCTTTTGTTAATATCGAAGGGGCTGACGGGCTTGTCCACATATCCGAAATTTCTTGGGACCGCGTCAAGCATCCCAAAAATGTTCTCAAGGTTGGGCAAGAAGTTGATGTCAAAGTTATCAACATCGACCAAGAGCGAAAACGCATTGGCTTGTCCATCCGTCAGCTCAAGGAAAACCCCTGGCTGAAGAAAGTCGAAGATCTCAAAGAAGGGCAATTGGTGGAAGGTACTATCACCCACCTAACCAACTTTGGTGCCTTCGCCCGCCTAAAGGATCGCGATCTTGAGGGATTGATCCACATTTCCGAGTTAAGCCCTGATCGTATTGAACATCCCAAGGAAATTGTTTCCGTTGGTGATGCCTTAACTTTACGCATTATCAATATTGATAGCGAGAAGTTCCGTATTGGGCTTAGTATCCGCAAGGTTTCATCAGGCGCATATATTGATCTGGATTGGAAATTGGTCAAGAGTGAGATCAAGGCTGTAGCCACAGGTGAAGAAGCCGAGGATGAAGCCCCCGAACCTGATGACACACCCGAGGTCGAAGTAGAAGCCCCCGATGAGGACAAGGCTGAAGAAAAAGCCCCCTCAACCGAGGAAGCCGAGGATGAAGTCCCTGAACCTGAGGATGCACCCGAGACCGAAGTAGAAGCCCCCGATGAAGACGAGGCCGAAGAAGAGGCCCCCTCAACCGAGGAAGCCGAGGATGAAATCCCCGAACCTGAGGATACACCCGAGGCCGAAGCAAAAGCCCCCGATGAGGATGAGGCCGAAGAAGAGCCTACCTCAACCGAGGAAGCCGAGGATGAACCCCCCGAACCTGAGGATGCACCCGAGGCCGAAGCAAAAGCCCCCGATGAGGATGAGGCTGAAGAAGAGCCCCCCTCAACCGAGCAAGCCGAGGATGAAACTCCCAAACCTGAGGATGCACCCAAGGCCGAAGCAGAAACCCCCGCTGAGGACGAGGCTGACGAGACGGAGAATGAAACTCCTCCGGATGAACCAAGCCCCGAAGAGGAGTAAGCATAAATTATCCCGCTCACAAGCGCACCCAAACAGGTGCGCTTGTTTTTTTCTCTATCATATTAGATTCTCGTAAGAACAAAACTGATTATCGAAAGCTCTTGACCCGGATTTTATATTCTTTGGTAGAATAAAAATGGGTAATCATTTATAATTATTAGAGGTGGTTATTTAGTAAATGACGAACACAGTTGGCAGTGACTTATAAAATCAATGTACACTCTGAATCGTCTCGCTAAACAGTATGTTTTCTGCAGCTAGACATCTTCGAAAGTGACTGTCACCTCACGCAAAAAATCATTATCACTTATTCATGGTGTGCGGAGGTTGTGCCATGGCAAAAATGGAACGATTTACACATAGAGCACGGCGAGTACTCAGCTTGGCCCATCAAGAAGCTGAGCGTATGCATCATAATTATATTGGAACAGAGCATCTTCTCCTGGGTTTAATGTTGGAGAATGGCGGTATTGCTGGGCGCGTTTTTCGCGAGCTTGGCTTAGAAATCACGCCTATTCAAGATGTCATCGAACAAATGGTTGGACTGGGTGGTTACAGCACCGCGCGCCCCAAGTTATCTACAGGCACCCGGGAGGTGCTTGAGTTTTCAGTCAATCAAGCGCGTCAGCTTGGGCATCATTACATCGGGGTGGAACATTTGTTATTGGGCATTATCGAATATAACGAAGGAATCGCCATCGATGCTTTGCAAAGAATGGGGGTGACGCCCGAGCAAATTCGACGCCAAACCCATCGCATTCTCGAAGAAAGCAAAAAGGCCCAACGCATAAAATCTAAGCATCAACGTAAACGCGTAAAAGCAGGAAAATCCAAATCGAAAACACCCCTCGTTGACCAGTTGACCACCAATTTGACTGAATTGGCCGAAGAAGATAAATTAGACCCGGTCATTGGCCGTCGAAAGGAAATCGAGCGCGTCGTTCAGATTCTGGCCCGGCGCACGAAAAACAACCCCGCTCTGACCGGAGAATCTGGCGTTGGCAAAACGGCCATAGTAGAAGGGTTGGCGCAGCGAATAATCGAAGCGGATGTGCCTGTGCCTCTGCTGGGCAAACGCGTTATGCAGCTTGACGTTGGGTCTCTGGTCGCCGGGACGATGTACCGCGGCCAATTCGAAGACCGCCTCAAGCGCGTCATCAAAGAATTACAATCCTCCGATGCTATTCTCTTCATTGATGAGGTTCACATGCTTGTGGGTGCGGGTTCGGCAAGCTCCTCAGCCATGGACGCGGCCAATATCCTCAAGCCCGCTCTCTCCCGCGGGGAACTCCAGGTCATCGGAGCCACTACTTTGGACGAATATAGAAAACATATCGAGAAGGACGCCGCATTAGAGCGTCGCTTCCAGCCCATTTTCGTAGACGAACCAAATATCGAAGAGACGATCGAAATACTACGCGGGCTTCGCCCCGCCTACGAGGCACATCATCAACTTTCGATCATGGATGAAGCCTTGGATACCGCTGCGCATCTTTCAGAACGATATGTTTCCGACCGCTTTTTGCCCGATAAGGCTATTGATCTTATCGACGAGGCTGCTTCCCGCGTGCGGATGTACAAAAGCCCTGTTTCCCAAGAAGCTAAAGATATAGTCTCTGAAATGCGGCAAGCTCGTAAACAATCAAAAAATGCTGAGAAGCAAGGCAGCAAAGACGAACTACAAGAGCTTCGAAAACGCCGAGAGGAATTAAAAAAAGAATTAGACCGCATTCGCAAGACCTGGAATCGTCAAACCAGTCCCAATGTTACAACTGATGATATTGCTGAAGTCGTTTCTATGTGGACGGGTGTACCAGTGACACAATTGGCACGAGAAGAATCTGATCGTCTGCTGCACATGGAGGCTGAACTCGAGAAATATATCATCGGACAGGATGAAGCCATCGAGACCATCGCCAAGTCTGTTCGCCGGGCACGAGCCGGGTTGAAAGACCCGCGCCGTCCCATCGGTTCGTTCGTTTTCCTCGGCCCGACCGGTGTTGGCAAGACCGAGCTGACAAAAGCAATTGCCCGTTTCCTCTTCGGCAGCGAGGAAGCCCTCATCCAACTCGATATGTCCGAATTCATGGAGCGTCATTCGATCAGCCGTTTGGTTGGGGCCCCTCCGGGATATATCGGCTACGATGAGGCCGGACAGCTTACAGAAGCAATCCGCCGCAGGCCTTATTCGATCATAGTTTTCGATGAATTGGAAAAAGCGCATGCGGAGACTCAGAACATATTGCTGCAAATCATGGAAGAAGGAAAACTGACAGATGCCAAAGGCCGCGAGGTGGATTTCAGCAATACTATCATCGTGATGACGTCTAATATCGGGGCAAAGCAAATCCATCAGCAAACGCTTGGCTTCCAACTCCAACGCGACGAAGAATTAGACGAGCGCATCGCTTATCAAACAATGCGGCGAGATTTGACCAAGAAGCTTAAAAAAGCCTTTCGCCCCGAGTTCATCAACAGGTTGGACAATGTGATCGTTTTCAGATCGCTAACCGAAGACAGCTTGTCCAAAATTGCTGAGCTTGAATTGGAGAAAGTCGCCGAACGCTTAATCGAACACGCTATCACGCTAGATTTCACCTCTGATGCAGCCGATCGTATCGCTGAGCTTGGGCACGACGAAAACATGGGTGCGCGCCCATTGCGGCGCGTGATTCAACAAGAAGTCGAAGAGCCTCTCTCGGATGCAATCCTGGCTGGTGAGTTCAACATTGGAGACACTGTACTTGTGGACACCACAATCACCGAAGATGGCGATCCTGAAATCATCCTGCTGCACGTGGACGAAAACGGTGATTCCGCCGCGGTAGAGCAAGAAGAAATGCTAACGGCGGCATAATTTCAAAAAAGTAAGAGTAGGGCGGGATTCCATTCCGTCCGCATGTTGCTTATTCAGGGCACAATAACCCCGCAAACACGGGACATCGTGCCCTGTTCGTTTATAAATGACCACCAGACCACCCGACTACCCGACTACCCGACTAAAACCCCCATGGCCAAAAACTACACTCAATACGTTTGTCAAGAATGCGGGCGAAAATCGCCCAAACAGATGGGACGCTGTCCTCAATGCGGCGCGTGGAATAGCATGGTGGAAGAAATCGTCGAGAGAGCTGCTCCCAAGAAACACAGCCATCGCCATGCAAGCGAACTGTCGACCCCTCGCCGCCTCTCCGAAATTAGCGAAAATGCCAAAAAGCGCATTCCTCTCCCAATCGAAGAATTTTCCCGCGTGCTGGGAGGTGGAATCGTGCCCGGATCGATAATCCTGATTGGGGGAGATCCCGGCATTGGTAAATCGACCCTACTTTTGCAGGCCACCTTGAAAATGGCGCACCACGAGACTGTGTTATACGTTTCCGGAGAGGAATCCGAACGCCAAATTAAGATGCGGGCGATGCGATTGTTGACTCCGCCTCTTTCATCTCCAGAATCGGGGAGAACGAAAAAAGGGGGGGAAATCCCCGCAGACCTGTTCTTGGTAACGGAAACCAACTTGGACGTCATTCGAAAACATATCGAAAAAATCAAACCCGGCTTGGTAGTTATTGACTCGATTCAAACCACGTGCATCCCACAGCTCGAATCATTTTCTGGCTCGGTCACGCAGGTACGAGAGACGGCCTCACGGTTGCGCGAATTGGCGAAAATGTCGGGGATCACCATCTTCATCATCGGGCATGTAACCAAAAAAGGCACTATCGCCGGGCCGCGCGTCCTCGAGCACATTGTCGACACAGTGCTCTATCTGGAGGGGGATCGCTTTCAAACTTACCGCTTATTGCGCAGCGTGAAAAATCGCTATGGAGCCACTTCCGAAGTCGGCGTTTTCGAGATGCGGGCAGAGGGACTGATGGAAGTCACAAACCCATCGGAAGCATTCCTGGCCGAAAGGATGGTCAACGCCCCAGGCTCATCTATTGCTGTGACAATGGAAGGCACGCGCCCCTTGTTGGTGGAGATACAAGGCCTGACTAGCCACACCACCTTTGGGAATCCCCGCCGCACGCCCAATGGCATCGACTTCAACCGGCTATTATTGATTACGGCCGTGCTCAGCCGCCGGGTGGGCATCCGTCTTTCGGAGCAGGATGTCTTTGTCAACGTGATCAGCGGACTGAAGATCAGCGAGCCTGCCGCCGACCTGGCCGTGGCCACAGCGATTGCCTCATCGGTGCGAGATACCCCTGTCCGCGCCGATAGCGTGCTTATTGGGGAAGTGGGACTCTCCGGCGAGTTGCGCACGGTTGGGCAGATGCCCAATCGCCTGAGTGAGGCCGCCAAGCTGGGCTTCGAGCGCGCCATCGTGCCCCGCCGTCTCCGCCGCGGCCAGCCCTGGCCGGATGGGATTGAGATTGTCGAGGTGCGTTCGCTGCGAGATGCTTTGGGGGAGGCGTTGGTTGAGGAGCGGTAGGGCATATGTCAGGTGTGTAACTAAATCATCCGTCAATTTTAACCACTACCACTTCTCTAAACTTATGCCCCTCTCCCCCACCTTCCACATCGGCCCCATCCCCATCCACGGTGACACAATTCTGGCGCCGATGGACGGCTTTTCCGATTGGCCCTTGCGCTCATTGTGCCGCCAATTTGGGTCAGCGATGAGCTACACTGAATTCATAAAGTCTAAGGATTTGATTCAACGCCCCAACGTGATTGCACATAGGCTGCATTATGATAAATCCGAACACCCCATCGCCCTACAACTTTACGGGGATGATGTTGATATAATTGTGAAGGCGGCTTTGCGCGCCCAGGGGTTGGGAGCCGACATCGTCGACATCAACATGGGATGTTCCTTCAAAACCATCGCCAACCGCGGCGCGGGGGTGGGGCTGATGCGGACTCCCTCGAAGGTGGTGCGCATTTTCCGGGAGCTGAGTGCCGCCCTGGATGTACCCATCAGCGCAAAAATCCGCTTGGGATGGGACAACGACAGCCGCAACTATCTAGAAATTGCCCGCATCATCGCAGAAAACGGCGGCGCGCTGATAGCCATCCACGCGCGTACGAAAAGACAGGCCTACAGCGGCAAAGCGGATTGGGACGCTATCACTGCTGTGGTCGAGGCCGTCGATATCCCCGTAATTGGCAACGGCGACATCGAAAATGTCGCCGATATCGACCGCATGATGTGCCAAACCGGCTGCGACGCGGTCATGATCGGCCGCGCCGCCATCGGCAACCCCTGGATTTTCGCCCGCATCGAACGTGATGCCATCTCCCCCG
>JAYELX010000488.1:0-2187 GCA_034717875.1 Chloroflexota bacterium
AGCTGATGTTCGATGAAGGTCAGGGCCCGATTGCCATTGAATTGGGAAGCGGTGAGTTTGGTTTTGCATCCGTATATAATAATGCAAATGAAAGTTACTAAATTATATAATCGATTTGGTTTGGTATTGTGGAAGGATTTGTTTGGTAAGTTTGACATTTTGTGTGATAATGACTACACGCATTACACATGGAATCATCCTATGTTTGCATTTTCGAGTAATTTCGTGTAAACTATCATTCCTATATCAATTATCAGTAGTCGAAACCAAGAACTACCATAACCCGAAAACACACATTGTAATTTTGGAGTGTACACATGAATTTAGGCCCAACTGAGCTCATTATCATCTTGATCATCGTTATTCTTCTCTTTGGCGTTGGCCGCATCAATAAAATCGCGGGCGAATTAGGCAGCGGCATCCGCTCATTCAAGGAAGGGCTCAACGATACCAATCCAGAAGAAGAAAGCGACGACAAGACAGAAGATCAAAACGCAGATTAGGCAGAGGCCGCGCGGAAGAGGCGGAGGCCGCGTGGAAAACTATCCCAGCGCGTGCGGCTGAAGTATCGAACAATAGCGCAAGCGCGCTATAGAAAGCCCCAACAAGGCAATCAAAATCTGGGCCGAAACTACACAATAGGGGCAAGTTGCGTGTAAGACGGCAAGTTCAACCAAGCCCTTTAACCCGGCCGGGTTCGCCGCGCCCCCACAACATTAGGCAAACGTTCGACCCGATCGAGGATACGACTCAAGTGGCCTATATCACGCACATCTAAAAGCATATCAAATATGGCCATATTTTGACTATCTATATATACATTCGCCTTGCTCGTGTTGGCCCCCTCTTCATCCAACAACGTAGATACATCTCGAATGAGACCATCGCGGTCGTATGCAATAATACGCACCGACACGGGGAAAGTAGTCTCTAATTCCCCCCAAGAAACCTGAACAAGCCTCTCTTTTTCTGTGATATTGAGAATATTAGGGCAATCCTTACGGTGGATTGTGGCACCTCTTCCACGCGTGATATAACCAATTATTTCATCACCAGGAGCTGGATTGCAGCAGCGCGCCATACGCGTCAATAAGCCCTTCAAGCCACGCACATCTATTCCACCAACTTCCTTCTGTACCGTGTCCGCCTGCGGTTGAACCTTGAACTCAAGCTGCTCTCCATCATCTTCCTCGATATGCACCAATTCTCTAGTAATCTGCGTCAAAGAAAGGTCGCCACGCCCAATCGCCTCAGCCATCTTGTCGACTTTCTTGAAATCAAGCGAACGGGCGAGTCGCTCCAAATTCACATCATCCAGGCCAAGCTGATGCATTTCGCGTTCCAATAATTTGCGCCCTTGTTTGATATTTTGGTCATAATCCTGCTGCCTGAACCAACGGCGGATCTTCGAACGAGCGCGTTGGGTTTTTATCAAGCCCAAGTTAGAAATCAGCCAATCACGGCTAGGGCCTCCACGTTTTGCTGTCATAATTTCGACTTGTTCCCCAGTTTGCAACTTATGATCCAAAGAGACCAACTTCCCGCCCACTTTTGCGCCTCGGCAGCGATGGCCTACTTCCGTATGCACATGATAAGCAAAATCAATCGGTGTCGCTTCTTTGGGCAAATCGATGATATCTCCCTTGGGTGTAAATACATAAACCCGATCACCAAAGACATCCGACTTCATCCCATCGACAAATTCTTGGGCATCGTCTACGTCCTGGCGCCATTCCATCAATTGGCGCAAATAATGAATCCGCTGCTCATAATCTGGGAAGTTTTTTAGATTTTCCTTGTATCGCCAATGAGCCGCAATACCATATTCAGCGCTTTGGTGCATTTCCTTAGTTCGTATCTGCACTTCCAGGGTACGACCATCACTATAGATAACATCAGTATGCAAAGAGCGATAGAAATTTTCCTTTGGTGCGGCAATATAATCATCGAATGCTCCCGGGATAGGCCGCCAGTTAGCATGAATTTCTCCCAATGCAATATAACAATCGGCTTTCCGTGGAACGATAATGCGAACTCCCCGAATATCATGTACCATCTCAAACGGGACGCTCTTTCGGATCATTTTTTGGTAAATCGAATAGATATGTTTGGGACGTCCCGTAATGACAACATCTTTTAAGCCAGTCTGCTCCACAACTGTGTATAAAAGTTTGATAATCGCATTGA
>JAYELX010000488.1:2287-9479 GCA_034717875.1 Chloroflexota bacterium
AACGGGACGCTCTTTCGGATCATTTTTTGGTAAATCGAATAGATATGTTTGGGACGTCCCGTAATGACAACATCTTTTAAGCCAGTCTGCTCCACAACTGTGTATAAAAGTTTGATAATCGCATT
Organism: Chloroflexota bacterium; assembly: GCA_034717875.1. GTDB lineage: Bacteria > Chloroflexota > Anaerolineae > Anaerolineales > UBA11858 > JAYELX01. The sequence goes on from JAYELX010000488.1 coordinate 2,413, forward strand.
GACGTTTTTTTCACGATCCGAACGCCGAGCAGTCAAATTGTCAGCAATTTGCATATACATGTCGGGATTAACATACCGGAACGACATATCTTCCAGTTCCCACTTCATTTTCCATATCCCCAAACGGCTTGCCAATGGAGCGAATATATCCATTGTTTCTTGTGCAATACGCTTCTGTTTATAATGAGGCATAAACTCCAGCGTGCGCATGTTATGAAGTCGGTCGGCCAATTTTATCAACACAACACGGGGATCATCAGCTATGGCCAACAAAGTCTTGCGAAGGTTCTCGGATGCTAAATCCACTTTTTGACTCCGGCGTTTTCGATCATTCTCTAATCCGGTTTTTTCATCCTCGCCTTCTTCGATTCGATCTCCACGTGAAACTCTAGGCAGTGAGGTTAATTTTGTCACTGCGCCTACTAGTTGCGCAATTTCCTTGCCAAAGTCGCGTTCCAAATCGTCTAATGTAATTTCGGTATCTTCGACGGTATCATGCAATAACCCCGCCGCCACAACTGGTGGGGGAACACACATTTCAGCCAGGCTCTTAGCAACACTGAAACAATGCACAAAATATGGTTCACCTGAGGCGCGCTTCTGATCCGAATGCGCATTTTCTGCAATTCTATAGGCGCGTTCGATTAGCTCGCGATCAGCTCGTGAATAGGTTTCAGGTACTGAATTTAGTAACTCTTCAAGTTTCATCTTTTTTATCTTCAGTGAAGTATATTGGTAAATTTTAACTGACTAGACAGGTGACAATCGCTCTTATTCATCATCCAGCAAAGTATAATCACATGCGGATACTGAAACAAGGGTAGTTAATCCTTTTGCAACAAAGTTAACCAATCGATCTCCTGTGCAGTTTTGTGTAAAACGTGATCATCGTTCATAACCCGAATATCGACATTAATAAACACTTGCACAGCTAATTGGCGCACCGCGTCCAGGGGAATAACGCCATCATCGCGCCCATGATATATCACCGTAGGTGTAGAGACAGGATCTGGCAAATTACATGCAAATTCGGGCCATACCAAAGCGGGAGCGAGTAGGATTAGTTTCTGCACACTTTGGGGATGATGGCATGCAAATATCGCTCCCATCAGACCCCCAAAGCTCGATCCAATAATAACCCAATTGTGTCTGAGAGATAGAATGTGCGAAAGACGATTCATGCGCTGCTTCAGCGTCCCAGTAAAATCCGGAATCAGTATCCCAGGGAATAATCCTCTCAACAATTTCGCCTTGTACCCCTGGCTGCTGCCTTCAAGTCCGTGAATGAAAATCAAGCGTTTTGGATTCATGACATACACCTATAAACAAATAAGATTTCACCTCTCGACGGAATGGCGTTTTCTGATACACTTTAGGGTACTATAGTGCTACACTTAGGACTTACACAGTTCAAGGTACAACGCACTTTCTTGTTGGGCAAAACGCCCTTTGAAAGCCATAAATCGCTCCAAAGTCTAAGTTCGTTACACCTGATTCCAGTCAACTACGTAAGCCCTATTCATTATATTCCAAACTAATTCACAGCACACAAACTACTATGTCTTTACCAACTATCCCTATTCCTAGCAAGAAAATCCTCATCGTGGAGGATAATAAAGATGTTCGCGAAGGAATTGCACAATACCTTCAAATTGAAAACTATATAGTCATCCAGGCAAACAATGGCATAAACGCATTAACAGCCTTAGAGAATTTTTCGCCCGATCTTATTCTATCCGATATCAACATGCCTCACAAAGATGGGATCGAGTTATATAAAGACGTCCGCAAGAATCCTCGCTGGACCACAATTCCGTTTATCTTCCTCAGCGGAGACAACTCACCCCAAAGCCTTAGACTTGGCCGCGAACTAGGAGTTGAGGATTATCTAACCAAACCAATTCGTCCCAAAGACTTAGTCAGCACCATCAGCGCGCGATTGTTGCGCACTGCCGAGGTCGAAGTCGCACACATCGGGCAAGCATATCTGGAAACAGTCAAAGTTCTAGCAAACGCCATCGAAGGGCGTGATCGTTATACTCGTGGTCATGTCGACCGCGTAACCAAGTATGCAATCTGGTTAGCGGAGGAACTCCGTTGGTCACCAAACCAAATCCGCGAGTTGGAGTTTGGGGCTCGCCTTCACGATATCGGTAAAATAATCATTCCAGACCATATTCTCAACAAGAAAGGCAAATTCACGAAAACAGAATGGCAGCTAATGAAACAGCATCCCGTTGCAGGGGCAAAGATTCTAAAAGGCATAAATCATCTGCAAAAAATAATACCTTATATATTGCACCACCATGAGCGCTGGGATGGAGAAGGCTACCCAGATGGACTAAAAGGGCTTAACATTCCCTTAGAAGCCCGGGTGCTGGCAATCGCAGATGTATATGATGCGCTGACAACTGAACGCCCATATCATCCCGCCCGTCCTTACCAGGAGGTACTCAAATTCATAACGCTGAATGCTGGAAAACATTTTGATCCCGATGTCGTACCTTTTTTCACAAAGGTCATGAAGCAGCGATACCAAAAATAAACAGATCATGTTCCCGGATGCCTCATCTCTAAAGAAAGTGATTCTTGTCGTCGAGGATAACGCTCAAGTACGTAGCGTTATATCAAAGGCTTTAAAATTGGAAAATTATGTCACCCAACAGGCGAAAAATGGCCATAAGGCTCTCGAAATCCTTAAAACGATCAGACCAGATTTAATCCTTTCGGACATCAACATGCCGATCATGGATGGTCTTGAATTCAACAAACGTCTAAGCCAAAAACCCCAATGGTCAGCCATCCCCTTTATATTTCTTACATCTAACGATGCACCAGAAGACATCCAACGAGGTCGAGAATTAGGTATCGAAGACTACTTGACCAAACCCATCGAAAGCGATGAATTAGTACGCATCATTGATGCCAGGCTATACCGCTCAACAGAAATAAAGATCGCTCACATCGGTCAAGCATATCTAGACACAGTCGATACATTGGCGAACGCCATAGAGGAACGGGACAAATTCACCTCCGGACATGTCAAACGAGTTACAACCTACTCCCTTTGGATGGGCAAGGCTTTAAACTGGCCGCATCAACATTTGAGAGCTTTGAAATTTGGCGCCATGCTGCATGATATTGGCAAAATTGCAATTCCGGATCAAGTGCTCAACAAAACTCATTCATTGACTTCGGCAGAATGGGAAACAATGAAAAAGCATCCTCTTTTAGGAGCCAAGATTTTGCAAGGCGTCAGCCATTTGCGCGATGCTATACCATATATCTTGTACCATCACGAACGCTGGGATGGAAGCGGATACCCAAAAGGACTAAGTGGGAAAGGGATTCCTGTTCAGGGGCGCGTTTTAGCCCTTGCTGATTCCTACGATGCCCTGACAACCACACGCTCCTATCATCCAGCACGCCCCCACGACGAAGTTATAGAATTCATCAAAATGAAAGCTGGGGAATATTTCGATCCTCAATTGGTGCCCATATTTATAAAAATAATGAATACCCACAAACAAAACTCATCATGACTCACATCAAAATAATCGCCAACGAATTAATAATCAAGCCCGAGCAAGTCTCAGCCACAATTAAATTGCTCGACGCTGACAACACCATCCCATTCATCGCCCGTTATCGCAAGGAAGCCACCAGCGGGCTGGACGAAGTCCAAATCCGCCAAATCGCCGAGCTATTGGAACAACTGCGCACCCTCGACAAACGGCGAAAAACCGTACTCAAAACCATCCAAGAACAGGGAAAGCTCACGCCAGAATTACGCTCACAAATTCAATCCATCGAAACGCGCACAGAACTGGAAGACATCTACCGGCCATACAAACCCAAACGAAAGACCCGCGCCAGCATAGCCAGAGAAAAAGGTTTACAAGAATTAGCAGATTCTATCATCAAACAAATCCAAACCGACGAAACACCTGAGCAACTAGCATCCAAATATATCAACGATGCCGTGCCTGACAATGAAGAGGCCCTGTCTGGGGCGCGCGACATCGTCGCCGAAGTCATCAGCGATCACCCTATAATTCGTCAGACCACGCGCAAAAAAGCACTCGAATGGGGTCAACAGTCCACCAAAAAAACCGACCACACCGACGACCAGCGCGGCGTCTACAAACAATATTACGACCACGAATTCCGCGTCTCCCGTCTCCAGCCGCATCAAATTCTAGCGATCAATCGCGCCGAAAATGAAAATGTGCTGAGCGTCAGCGTCTCGGTTCCCGAACAAGACTGGCGTGGGGCTATCGCAGATCACTTCCGCAGCGAACGCCGCTCCCCGCTGGCAGAGCAATTGGAACTAACCATCGACGATGCCGCCAATCGCTTGCTGCTCCCCGCCATCGCGCGAGACATACGCCGCACCCTGACACAAACAGCCGAAGAACACGCCATTCGAGTCTTCGCCAAGAACCTGCGCGCCCTGCTCAACCAACCCCCACTTCCCGGTCACACCGTCATGGGCATTGACCCCGGCTACCGCACTGGCTGCAAAGTGGCTGTTGTAGACCCGACCGGAAAATCATTGAGTACGGCCACAATCTACCCTCACCCACCGCAAAAACAAAGCTTCAAAGCAATCGAAACTATCACCCAACTCGTTCGGCAGCACGATGTCAGCCTAATCGCCATCGGCAACGGAACCGCGTCCCGCGAGACTGAGCAACTCATCGCCGACCTGATACAAGAATCACAAAACATCCCCGAAGATTTACACTACATCATAGTTTCCGAATCCGGCGCCAGCGTCTACTCCGCCAGCAAAGTCGCCCGCAGCGAGCTTCCCAACATGGACGTATCCATGCGCGGTGCGGTCTCGATTGCACGCCGGTTGCAAGACCCGCTGGCCGAACTTGTCAAAATCGACCCAAAATCTCTCGGTGTCGGCATGTACCAGCACGACATTGACCAAAAATCACTGACCGAGGCCCTCGATACTGTAGTCGAAAGCGTGGTCAACAAAATTGGTGTTAATGTAAATACGGCCTCACCTTCTCTACTTAGCCACATTTCTGGAATTGGTTCTGTAATGGCTACACGCATTGTCGAGTATCGCGATGAAAATGGCCCTTTCCAGAACCGCAAATCGTTATTAGATATTCGGGGTTTAGGACCAAAATCCTTCGAGCAAGCTGCTGGATTTTTACGAATCCTTGATGGGGATAACCGCCTGGATGGCACATCCATTCACCCGGAGAGTTATCCCACTGCCGAAACGGTGATGCAACTCGCGGGGTTGGGGCTGGATTGCACTCATGGGGCCCAAGAATCAACCCTCAAGGGATTCCGCCAACGCACCGACTTAGGTGAGCTGGCAACCAAGCTGGGCACAGGCACCCCCACCCTCGAAGACATCATCCAACAACTTATACACCCCGGCCGTGACCCGCGCCAATACCTTCCCAAGACAATCCTGCGCAGCGATGTCCTAAAAATGGATGATTTATCCATAGGGATGCGCTTAAAAGGCACAGTGCGCAACGTGGTGGATTTCGGCGCATTTGTAGATATTGGGGCCAAGCAAGATGGGCTGCTGCACCGCTCACAAATCCCCCGCGGTGAACAAGTGCAAGTTGGTGACATTATCGATATCAAAATACAAAAGGTCGAAATCGAGCGCGGGCGCATCTCGCTTGGATGGGGAGATAATCAGTAGGGTTGTTCCCGCATAAGCATTTGTGGGCAAATCCCCGCTCTTTGCTTATCCATCCAGAAGTGTTATACTCAACAAGTAAAACTCGAACGACATGCGTAAAGTAGATTGCCAATCCGCCTTACAACAAACAGCAAAGTTATGAATTACAAAGATTATTATCAAGCTCTTGGCTTAAATAAAGACGCATCACAAGACGAAATCAAAAAAGCTTTCCGCTCCCTGGCGCGCAAATATCACCCAGATATGAACAAGGATGATGAAAGTGCTGAGGAGAAGTTCAAAGAGATAAACGAGGCGCACGAAGTTCTCTCCGACCCGGACAAGCGCCAAAAATATGACCAATTTGGTTCCCACTGGCAGCAGTATTCACGCGCTGGGGGTACACCTGAAGATTTCAACTGGGACCCTTGGCAAACCGGCAGATCAAGTAGAGGTGGTTATCAAACTCGCCAAGTTTCCCGCGAGGATTTGGAGCAAATTTTCGGCGGTATTGGTGGCACAGGCGGCATGGGCGGGTTCTCCGATTTCTTCGAAACGCTTTTTGGCGGAGCCAGCCGCCCCCACGCAGGCGGATATCAACAGCAAGTGCATCGACCCACAGGTGGGTTGGATGCCAAACACGATGTCGATATTGTGTTAGAAGAAGCGTACAATGGCACAACTCGCCTTTTGCAGTGGGAAACTGGACGTAAGATCAATGCGAAAATTCCCCCCGGCGTGAAAACTGGTTCCAAGGTACGGCTGCGCGGTCAGGGTAGACGCGCTCGCGGCGGGAGACAGGCTGGCGATTTATTTCTCAAAATCAAAATTCTGCCGCATCCTCTCTTTGAACGCGAAGGCGACGATTTGCGCACCAACGTCCCCGTAGGCATCTACGATGCCATATTGGGTGGCGAGGTAGAAATAGCCGCTATTGATCAACGCGTGAAGCTGACCATCCCCCCCGGAACCGAAAACGGCAAAATCTTCCGTTTGCGCGGATTGGGCATGCCCAATCTGCACAAACCCAAGCAACGCGGCGACTTACTGGTCAAGGTCAACATATTATTACCAAAGAAGCTGAACGCCAAAGAGAAGAAATTATTCGAACAACTCCGCGATATACGAAGAAAGTAAGTGATAAAGATGTCTACGCGAGGTGACAGTCACCTATAAAATCAACACATTCCCTGAATCGTCTCACTCAACCAGACTGTTTTCCCCAACAGGCATCCATTGTAGGTGACTGTCACCTGAGCAGGGACAACTTCCTCTCCCTTTGGGGGAGGATTGAGGTGGGGGAGTGAGATAATTACCTTTCCATGCGAGGTGACAGTCACCTCAATGGCATTAAGTTAAGGCTCTGGCCGGTCTTCGCGTAGCATACTCTCGGAGTACCTGA
>JAYELX010000489.1:0-9414 GCA_034717875.1 Chloroflexota bacterium
TTACGAAGAAAATCAAGCGGTAGATAATATAACTATCCCTAAAAAAACACAAGCCATTAACACAAGAACGCAACTAAAATCAGGAGAACTTCGAGCCGGCAAGATAACGCGGATCAAAGAAGAAGCGATTTTTGTCGATGTAGGGGGATCGTACGAAGCTGTTGTCCCACGTAAGGATTTTATAAAACTCGGCGAAAATATTTTGGATAGCTTTTCGCCTGGAGACACTATTACGGTTCGTATTAGCCATGTTCCAAATAGTGGGAATCCATTTGCTTCCATCAGTAAACCTTGTAAAAACAACGACTGGGAACGGGTGGAGAAATACCTTCGCAGTGGCGAAACCATCGAGCTGGAGATTATAAAATATAATCGAGGTGGTCTTATTGCCGCGTTTGGAAACATCGAAGGTTTCATTCCCAATTCCCAAATTTCTGATCTGCGACAAGGGACACGAAGCGAACGTGTTATCGAATTCAAGAAGCAAAAGATCGGCACGTCACTTCCTCTTCGAGTCATCGAAGCGGATGAAGATAGAGCTCGTTTGATTCTCTCTACCAAAGCAGAAAAGCACGAACACGACGCCAATATCTTGCAGGATTTAGAAGTTGGGCAAACTGTCTCCGGTGAAGTCGTCAACTTGGTCAAGTTTGGTGCTTTTGTGGATTTTGGTGGCGGCGTCAATGGCCTTATCCATATTTCGGAGTTAGCATGGCAGCATGTACACCATCCATCTGAATTGCTCGATGTTGGCGATGAAGTCACTGTGAAAATTCAAGACGTTGATTTAGAACGCAAGCGCATTAGCCTGAGCCGCAAGTCTCTATGCTACAATCCCTGGTCTGATATCGAAGATCGTTATCAGGTACATGACCTTGTGGAGGGCGTTGTTACTACCGTGCGCGAATTTGGTGCCTTCATCAGCTTGGCCGCTGGGATTGAGGGATTGCTTCATATAAGCGAGATGCCCTTGGAGCCAGGCATGACACCACCAGACGCAGTCAAACCGGGGGAAAAGATTCTGCTGCGCATCACTAGCATAAGCCCGCAACAACAACGCATTGGATTAAGCCTTCAGCAGGTGAGACCAGAAGAACGGCTCTCGTGGATGATGTACAAAAAGCACGCGCTGCCCCTTGATGTGAATAAACAACAGTCTCTATTCGATATAGATAATGAGGTGAATTTATGATTACAGACAAATCAAAACCTTCTTTTGGACAACGTATCATCACTTTTATCCGCTTTATATTGCGTCTACTTTTTGTGCTCGTGTTGGCCGTTGGTCTAGGCGTGGGAATTTATTTCGGCGCGGTATACGGCATTCCGGAATTGTATCGTCGTTATGTCCAACCCGTTGAAGATAACACGCTGCGCCTGGATGATATGGAAGCTCGGCAAACTCAAGATGTTCAACAGATTGATGAATACATCGAAACATTACAAGATCGGTTGACCATATTGGAGATTCAAAGCGATACAGATAAAGATAACATCGCTGATTTGGAATCTCAATTAGCAACCGCCATCAGCATTCAGGCTACCCAGTCCCTTGCTTTAGCTACGTTAGAGCCATTCCCGTCGGCTTTCTCTGATTCTCAAGCTGATATCGAAGCAATACAGACCGCACTGGACGATTTTTCCAACACTGTCGAGGAAAACAGTCAGCAAGTGGAATCGCTTAGCGCGGATGACCAGTGGCGCAGTAACGTAATTATAAATATGCAGCATGACTTGCAAATAATCCGAACTATGGAGTTCTTGACCAGAGCACGATTATATCTCTCGCAAGGCAATTTGGAACAAGGGGAGGCAAATATTCAGGCGGGACTTGACATCATAATAGCTCTGATGGTTGATGTGCCTACGTATCAAAAAGAAACCCTCTTTCAAATCAGCAACTATCTTAATGATGCCATTGAGTCTCTTCCCGAAAACCCCGTGAGGACTGCTGACCAGATGGAAGGAGCCTGGCAATTTTTAATTCAGGGGTTACCAGCTTCCGAACCATCCACAACCGTCACGCCGACTCTTACAGCGACCCCTACCCCTACTCCCAACGAGTGATGTTAGTGATTAACAGAACATACGCAGTTGACTGGAATCAGGTGCGACGCACTTAGACTTTGGAGCGATTTTCGGCATTCAAAGGGAGTTTTGCCAATTCGAAAAATGCACCGTACCTTGAACTACGTATGTCCTATGATTAAGATCAAACCAGGCTAAAAGCGGGTCAAACAATAACGCTAATATTTTCCAACCAAGAAAATTGTTTCGGCACAATGAAAGGAGAAAATTATGAGCAAAGGGAAACAAGATGATAGATTATATTCAAAAGGAGATGAAATAGTTCATACGAACTACGGCGTGGGTGAGATCATCGATATAGAAAAAAAAGAGCTAGAGGGAAAAACGACTTTGTATTATGTTGTCAAAACCAAAGATAGCACTTTTTGGATGCCAGTCGAGAAGGCAGACGCTGACCGCATTCGCTTGGTGGTATCATCGAAGACAATAGAGGATGACGTCATAAAAGTAATGGGAGGTAAACCTCAGGAAATGGCTGAACATTACAAATCACGTAGAAAGAGTATCAGGGATGCTGAACATGATGGCGACATCATTTCCACAGCAGAACTTGTACGTGATTTGTCCTATCGCAGGGCGGTAGATCGATTGAATACTACAGAACGCAGAGGACTCAATAAACTCAAAAATCGTCTGGTGACAGAGTGGTCCACCAGTATGGACATATCACCTAATAAAGTACGAGTTAAGATCAATAAAATTCTCCAACGGCATCACCAAGACGTAGTTTAGGATAGTTTGCGATTGATGTTCGAAGTATCCGAACTAAGGTCGCAATCTTTCTCGTCAGATCAAACACCAGCAATTCCCGTTTTGACTAAAACCAGACTTCGGAAGTCTTCGGATGCCTTTTTGTTAGCGAAATATGTCGTTCGAGACTTCCGAAGTCTTGCCTCTTCTTCATAATATCGGGAATTGCTGATCAAACACGAGAGTAAGGGGAAATTAAATAGCAACAATTCCCGGTTTGGCCGGTAAAGTAGCCAAGATTTCCACATCTCGCCGCTGCGGGATGTGGATGCACGCAAAGTGAACAAACCGGCGCTACCGTAATTACTTAAACGCACAAGTTATTTAATTCTCGTTCTTTAGCTCGCTAATTTGATACAATAGTCATCACAAAGTACCGTATAATAGTAACTCCAGCAATTCACTATACGAAAGGAGATTTAATATGTCTGGAATCGTATGTGCAATCCGGGGTGGGCCAGCCAGCCGCCCCACCATCGACAAATCCATTCAAATGGCTGCTAAAACCGGCCTTCAGCTTTACTTCTTGTACGTGGTCAATCTAGATTTTCTTTCCCGTACGGCGAGCAGCCGAGTCAACCTGATCTCGAAAGAGATGCACGAAATGGGAGAATTCATCCTGCTGACTGCGCAGACCAAAGCAGAGACCGCAGGTATCACTGCCAATGGGATCGTCCGCAGCGGAACTGTAGGGGACGAAATCATCACCCTGTGCAGAGAGATTGATGCCGACTATGTCATACTTGGAAAGCCCAAGAGCCAGCAAGACGAAAACGTTTTTACCCACGAACAACTCAGCAAATATAGTCAGCGCATCGAACAGGAAAGCGGCGCTAAAATCGTATTAGCGGACGTGTAGCAGCTGAAGGAAATTTACCGATTAAGTGATAGCCCCCCCTACCTGCTTTTCTACTTCGTCAAAGGAAAAAAATGCTCAAATCATCCAAACTCAATTTACTAATTGCCTTGCTGATAGGAATCATCCTGGCATTGATCTTTTCAAACAACTCTACCCAGGCCCAGCAAACAAGTAACGCTCCCTGGATTACCGGACGCGTACATGACAAACAAAATCAAGCGGTGGTGGGAGCAACAGTGGCCCTAATCGCCCCCAACAAAACCGAACCCCTTGCCGAAACTACCACTCAACCCGACGGACGATATGCCCTGGTTCTGCCAGATACAATTATCTACGGGGATGCGGACAAAGTAAGCGTTGGACACATTGTACTGCCACTTCAAGATTTTTTACCCAATGGCTTATCTATCCACATCGAACGCTCACACTTCAAGTCCACCAATCTGAGTCTATCGGAAGATATAATCAAAAGTTTGCGCTCCGGCAGCACACTGATCATTCCGGATTTCACCCTGCAACGCCACATCAACCCGGCATTTTGGATCGCCACCCTGATATTCGTGGTAGTGCTGGTTTTTATCGCCACCGGAATATTCCACAATACCCTCTCAGCCCTGATTGGCGTCTCGCTTTTATTCCTGGCTAGCTATCTGGGGCACCCCCTCTACGAAGGGCTTTTCATCTTCGATTTTCCAGCCGCACTTAACTACATAGATTGGAATGTAATTTTCTTGATTATGGGAATGATGATCATCATTGCGGTAATAGAGAACACCGGCATCTTCCAATGGCTGGCATTCTTTGCCTACCGAGTTTCGGGCGGGCGTATGTTTGTATTGCTGCCTATCTTGATGTTGATTACGGGCGTGGCCTCGGCCTTTTTGGATAACGTTACTACTATGCTATTGATGACTCCCATCACAGTGCAGATTGCCATTGCAGTGGGAATTAACCCCCTGGCCCTGCTGATCCCCGAGGTGATGGCCTCCAACGTGATCGGGGTTAGCACCCTGGTGGGTACCCCCACCAATATCCTGATAGGCTCTTATGGGGGCATCTCCTTCAACGATTTCATGCAAAACCTGACCCCCGGTGTTCTGTTGGCGTTCGTAGGCTTAGTTATCTACAGCAGCCTTGTTTATCGGAAGGATCTAGCCAAGGCCCATGGCACATCAGAATTATTGATGGAAAAATTAGCCGAGCGCGGCCGCATTACTGAGCCGGGGCATCTCAAAAAAGCTGGGTGGGTCGGTGCTGGGATGCTGATCATGTTCGTTTTCGGCGAAAAGATTCATCTATTGCCAGCCGTGACAGCTTTGATAGGTGCCACCGCTTTGATGGTCTGGATAAAGCCCAATATCGATGAAATGATCGAGGCCGTAGATTGGACAACACTGGTGTTTTTTATGTCGTTGTTCATGGTGGTTGGTGCCATCCAAGAAGTTGGCCTGATAAGTTATATCGCCGATAGCATCGGCAAATTAGTGGGCGACAATCTGATGTTGGCAATGCTAGTTGTTACCTGGGTGAGTGCAATTCTATCTATGTTGATTGCCAATATCCCCTTCACCGCCGCCATGCTGCCGGTTGTTGGGTATCTAACTGCAACAATCCCGGGAGCGGAAAACCAGGCTTTATTCTTCTGCCTTTCAGTCGGGGCAGCCATGGGCGGCAATGGCTCGTTGATTGGTGCTTCGGCTAACATGGTCACCGCCGGCATCTCCGAGGCGGCTGGCTACCCGATCTCGTACAGCTACTTTATGAAAAAGGGCTTGCCAGCTCTTTTCATAACAGTAGCATTGTCAAGCTTATGGTTGTTGTTGCGATTTTTGTAAAAAGATTATGGAGTGATTATATGCGAACATTAGAATGGGATTACAAAACCAACAAACTCCAAATGATAGATCAACGGTTGCTTCCGACTGAATTCGAAGTGGCCGTTTTTGATGATTATTGTGCGGTCGCGCAAGCTATCACCGATATGGTCGTGCGCGGTGCACCTGCTATTGGCGCAGCGGCTGCATTTGGCTTGGCGTTGGCTGCACAGCAATCAACGCCAAAGGATGTCGCCACCCTGCGCTCCGAGCTGCAATCCGCTGCCAAACATCTAAAGAAAGCCCGCCCCACCGCAGTCAACTTGGCTTGGGCGCTCGATCGTATTTTGCGGGTAACGGCCAACGTTGAAGGGGGAGCAGATGCACTTCGGGAAGCCGTTCTCGCCGAAGCGCAAAATATCGCTGACGAAGATGTGGAAATCAACAAACGTATGGCCCGTCACGGCGCGGAACTCATCGACGATGGCGACACTGTCATCCACCACTGCAACACCGGCGCGCTGGCAACCGTCGATTGGGGTACTGCGTTGGGCGTAATCCGCATGGCCCACGAGCAGGGCAAGAATATCCACGTGCTGGTTGATGAAACCCGGCCCCGCCTGCAAGGTGCGCGTCTCACTGCTTGGGAGTTGATTCAATATCACATTCCGTTCGACATTATCAGCGACAACGCGGCAGGGTACTTCCTAAGCAGCGACCAGGTGCAGAAGGTTTTCTTCGGTGCTGATCGAGTAGCCGCTAATGGTGATGTTGCCAACAAAATTGGCACCTACATGCTGGCGCTGGCCGCTGGGGATAACGGTATCCCGCGTTATTCAGTGGTACCCACATCCACGGTAGATTTAACCCTCAAGTCCGGGGTTGAGATTCCCATCGAGGAACGTGATCCAGCTGAGGTGCTCGCTCTGACGCTGATGGGCAAACGTGTCTCCCCCGATGAGGCCTCAGCCCGCAACCCTGCTTTCGATCTCACCCCCCACCGTCTCATCACCGCAATCGTCACAGAGAATGGTGTGGTTTATCCACCGTTCGATGTTAACTTGAAGCGCGCGGTGAGCGGGTAGTTGTGTGTAAGGGATACAAGGTAGGCAGGGTATACAAAACACACCCTTAAGGAACCCGCCCCATGAACATAATCATCACCGGCTCCGTTGCATTTGATTACTTGATGACATTCCCAGGCCTGTTTCGGGACAACATTATCCCCGAAAAGTTGGAACATATCAGCCTGTCGTTTTTAGTGGATTCGATGGTGCGGCGGCGCGGCGGCAATGCCCCCAATATCGCCTATACTTTGGCCCTGCTGGGTGAAAAACCCCGCATAATGGCTACCGTTGGTGAGGATTTTAGCGAATATCGCGCCTTCTTGGAAAGTATCGGAGTGGATACCACCCTGACGACAGTAATCCCCAACGAATTCACGGCTTCGTTCTTTTGCAACACCGACCAATCCAACGCTCAAATTGCCAGCTTTTATCCCGGCGCCATGGGCTACGCGGGCGAACTTTCGCTCCAAGATTTGGATGAAAAACCCGATCTGGTGGTTATTTCCCCCAATTCGCCGGACGCGATGGTCCAATATCCCCAGGAATGTTTGGATTTAGATATTCCCTACATTTACGACCCCAGCCAACAAATTCCCCGCATGAAGGGGGAGGATTTACGCGCAGGCGTTGATGGGGCCTACGCTTTGATGGTCAACGATTACGAGTTCGAGTTGATTAAAAAAAGCACCGGGATGAGCACATCCGCAATTCGCGCGGGCCTCCATTTCCTGGTTGTGACGCGCGGCGAGGATGAAACATCTATTTATGTGGCAGACGATGAAATCCGCACTCCTGTAGTGCCTCCCAAAGAGATTGTTGACCCCACCGGTGTGGGTGATGCCTTTCGCGGCGGATTTTTGACCGGATATTCTCACAATCTGGATTGGGAAATTTGCGGTAGAATCGGGGCTTTGGCTGCCACCTATTGCCTGGAAAACGAAGGTCCCCAGGATCAACAATACACATTGGAAGAATTTATCACCCGTTTTTGTGAGAATTTTGATGATGATGGCGCGTTGGATGTGTTGGTAAACTGGTAAATTGGTGGTTGGTAAACTGGGAAACTGTTTCCAGCCACCAACCAATCTACTAATCTACCAACCTACCAGCCTACTAATCTACCAAATTATCGACTGGAGTTAATTTATGAATTACGATGTAAAAGATACTAAACTAGCCGAAGGCGGCCGTCGCCGAATTCAATGGGCCGAACGTGAAATGCCCGTGCTGCGTTCAATTTACAAACGATTCAAGAAAGAACGCCCTCTGGAAGGTATCCGCATGTCAGGATGCCTGCATGTGACCACCGAAACCGCCAACCTGGCGCGCACCCTACAAGTCGGCGGGGCTGACTTGGTACTGGTTGCATCCAACCCCCTTTCGACACAGGACGATGTAGCTGCGTCATTGGTCATGCACGATGAAATTCCGGTGCATGCAATCAAGGGTGAAGATAATCCCACTTACTACAAACACATCAACGCCGCTATCGACCACAAACCGCACATTACAATGGACGACGGAGCTGATCTGGTCAGCACCTTGCATAAAAACCGCCGCGAGAATCTTGAAAATGTCATCGGCGGCACCGAAGAGACCACCACCGGTGTCATCCGCCTGAAAGCTATGGCCGCCGACGGAGCGTTGGAATTCCCTGTTGTGGCCGTCAATGACGCCATGACCAAGCACTTTTTCGACAATCGCTACGGCACCGGTCAATCGACAATGGACGGCATCATCCGCGCAACCAATATCTTGATAGCTGGAAAGAATTTCGTTGTGGGCGGTTATGGCTGGTGTGCCCGTGGTCTCGCCATGCGGGCCAAGGGCTTGGGCGCAAGTGTCATCGTCACCGAGATAGATCCTCTCAAGGCCCTGGAAGCAGTGATGGATGGGTTCCGCGTTATGCCTATGATGGAAGCTGCCCCCATCGGCGATATCTTTTGCACCCTCACAGGGGATATAAACGTCGTCGACAAGCATCACATGGAAGCGATGAAAGACGGCGCTATCATTGCTAATTCCGGCCACTTCAATGTTGAGATCAACCTCCCCGCTTTGGAAGAAATGTCAGTGGACAAACGACGCGTGCGCCCCTTCGTGGATGCTTACGATTTGCCAGATGGACGCACCCTGCACGTTTTGGGTGAAGGCCGTTTGATCAATCTGGCCGCCGCGGAGGGACATCCCGCCAGCGTAATGGATATGTCTTTCGCCAATCAAGCCTTGAGTGCAGAATATATGATCAAGAATGCGGATAAATTAGAGGACACAGTCTACTCCGTACCTGAGGATATCGATGCCGAAATAGCCCGCCTCAAACTGGAGGCCATGGGAGTAAAGATCGACACACTCACCCCCGAGCAAACTAAATATCTTAATTCCTGGAAATCGGGAACTTAATCTTTCCAATAGCGAAAAACTAAGAACCGGGTTGCCGATGGCCGCCCGGTTTTTTTGTGTAATTATCCAATCCACTCACCCCCTCACCCTAACTGCCTTCGGCATCCCAAAGGGAGAGGGAATAACTTCCTCTCCCTTCGGGGGAGGATTGAGGGGGGGGGAGGGAATAACTTCCTCGAGATTTCAGGGTAGCTAGAGCAGGTCTGGCCGCAGGCCCGCCTATGGGCGTGACCGTGCTCGTCGGTGACTCGGTCAAGCACTCCGGAGATACTTGCTCAAAATGTTGGGGTGGTTCACGGTTAAGGTAACACTTTTTGTAAAATATCTCAGCGCCGGTCGAGTGTTTTCGCTGTAGTTTTGCGAAGCACGCACAGCGACCGAAAATGTATCGAGACCTAGCGGCCTAATACAGCAATATTCCCTTCAATAACCC
>JAYELX010000490.1:0-9319 GCA_034717875.1 Chloroflexota bacterium
GAAAACCATAGCTAGAAATTTAATCATTTTTCGCATTTTCATAGATTTAATCCTCCTAGGAATGAATAAGATTTACGTACTCAAACTTGCTCAAAATAGCGATGTGCTTTGCATCTGCTCTTGATACATACCACAAGGGCATGATATTGCACATCTGGCATTGGAAAACAGCCTGTATTTCACTATTCTACAGGTGCAACGCACCCCTATAGTGCCGCACTCTCAAAGTGCAATGCACCCCGCTCTGAACATCCTTTAGACCACCATGACCAACTCCTTCCCCGCAGGTGCCAAGCACCCCTAAGTGCCGCACTCTCAAAGTGCTATGCACCTGCTGCTTTTCAACTTGATTTTGAGCAATCACCGTTTCTGATTGGATTTCGCCATGGCGATGCGTTTGCTTAAAGCAGGGTGTGAATGCAGCAGCCACTCTATCCACAGCTCAGGATCGGCATCAGCAAGATTTTGATCAGCGAGGCGCGTTAGTGCCGAGGCGTAAGCTTCACCTTTGCCGGTAACTTTAAGCGCGTAGGCATCGGCCAAACGTTCCCTCCAGCGGCTGTAGCCATTGCCCAGCGGCATGGTCACTAACCCATACGCGCCCATCACTAATCCAAAAAGCGGCAGGGCGGCAATATCGGCCACAGAGTAAAAACCAAAGTAACCTACGCCCCAGTCAAGCACCAGGGATGCTAAATATAATCCCCCCAGAGTAAGCGCGGTTTGGATAGCCATTCCAATCGGGATATCTTTGTTGACATGATGACCCAACTCGTGCGCTAATATAGTTTCGATTTCGTCGGCGCTGAATTCATCCAGGAGGGTGTCTCCCAAAATGATGCGACGAGTGCTGCCCAACCCTGTCAGCCCGGCGTTGGCGGCTTTGGAGCGGCGGCTCATGTCGAACTTGAAGACGCCCTTGATGTGGGTTCCCGCTTGCTCAGCGAGTTGCACCAACCGTGCGGCCAGATCGGCATGTTCTTCCCCCAGGGGTGAGAAATCGTAAAAGAGCGGGAAGATCAGCACTGGGGCCAGGTTAGCCAAAACCACGTTGAAGAGCAGCATAATGCCGCCGACCCATAACCACCACGTTTCGGGAGCAGCACGCAGCACGGCGTAGATTATCTCCAGCAATAATCCACCCAAGATAATAGAAATCAGCAGGCTTTTGACCTGATCCTCCAGCCAACCCCGGATAGTTTGATTTGACATCTCGTAACGGTGGGGAATAATATAGCCGGTGTAATAAGAGAGCGGCAAATTGATGACGTAAAATGCTGCGCCAAAGACGGCTCCAAATGCCGCTATTCCCAGCCAGTTGTTGGTGGTCAATATCAATGTCCAATTTCTAAGCTCCATTGACCAATCGAATAATAACCAGGCTAAGAGAAAGGCTATCCCAATAATTAAATCCAAAATCATGAAGCGACGGTTGATTTTGGCATATTCCTTTGCTTTTTTCTGACGTTGGGGGTTTAGTTCGTTTATATTTTCCATACTACGATTATAGCTTAACATGGCCTTTGTAACCGTTCATTTTTCACCCCCTCAATCCCCCCGCCACGGGGGGAAGCTGAAAAACTCTCACGCCGCCGTGATGGAGCTGGAGATGGTAAATAATTAACCGCCTTTATTAGGGGATGATGACTTGGTAAATCGTCGCATCTATTTTTGGTCGAGGGGTAAAATTACGTGGAAAGCGCTGCCCGGATTTTTCTCATCATCATAACCGGGGCTTTCTGCCCACACTCTGCCCCCATGAGCCTCAACAAGTCCACGCACGATGGTAAGTCCCAACCCCGGCCCTCCGCCTTTGAACTTAGTCTCTCCGGAAGAATGTAAATCCACATCCCCAGTTTGATAAAACTTGGTGAATATCAGGTCTTGAAAGCGGGGATCAATCCCAATACCTGTATCGCTGACGATTAGCTCTATCCATTCTCCAGGTTCGTCGGAATCCTTCTCTTGAAGCTGTCGGCCGCTAATCGAGATTGAGCCACCATCGGGAGTATACTTGACCGCATTGCTGACAAGTTGATCAAACGTTCTTGTGAGCGCTTTATAATCTCCCATAATCGTAGGCAAGTTTCCTACAACCTCATCAAAATGTAGCTTCAACTTTCGCTTTCGAAATACCTTTGCATACCCCAAGCAAACTTTACGTAACAAAGTTTCAATATTCACCCATTCTTTCTGCAACACCAGTTCGTGCATGTCGATTTTGGCAATTTCGAGCATATTTTCAACGATTTCGTGAAGTCTGGTAGTACCACTGAAAATCCCATTGATAATGTTTGTATAAGCTTGATCATCTTTATTCTCCGCATCTTCCAAGAGCATTTGACTGTAACCACTGATGATCGCAAGTGGTGTGCGCAGCTCATGAGAAGTAATATTGATGAAGTCCGACTTGGCGCGATCAATACGTTGAAGTTTTGTATGAGCATCGTCCATAGCAGAATACGCTCTTTGAAATTCACTATTCACTTGCATGACGTTTTCAACCAAACGAGTATTTTGCAATGCTACAGCCGTTTGATCTGCCAGGGTAGCCAATAATTCAATGTCTTCAGCGTAGTACGGTTCCCCCGATGATTTCGCCCCCAGGGTCATTATTCCCACCCATTCTTCCTGGGCATGAATAGGTACATATATATCCATGTTCAGACGTGATAACCACGTGCGTTCGCGCGTTGTCAGCGTGCGGTAAGATGGCACCATATCGATCTCCCCTTGGGTAACCGAACGACGGTCTTGTCCCAAGGCGTTTGCCAAAGCACTTCCAGCTGGTAGTACCCCCTTTAACGAAGCATCAGTTTTATCTTGTCCTCGCCTTAGACAGTATTGCTTCTCACCTTTTGCCCCAATCCCAAGTTCAACTAAAAACAGGTCACCACGCTCGACATCGAAAACTTGCTGCAATGTATCCACAATTACAATAGACAATAATTCCAAGTCCAATATATTGCTGATACTTTGACTATATTCACGTAAAATGCGGCTGATGTCTTTGTCCTCACCAAAAAATAAACCATCCATCCATGCTTGTATCCTCATCAAAAGGGGATTAACGAGAACTACCAATAAAATAGCCAGCACGGCCCCAAACACCAACGAATATTGGGAAAGAATGTCCCCAAATAGATAACGAATCCCCAAAAAGCTTAATACATAACTTGCCAATTGCAAAATGAGCTTAACCAGATTGTTCAATGCCCTCCGAACGGCTAAACCCAGATAAAATACTCGCGGAGAGATAAGGGCATAGACAATGGTTATAGCCGCCAAACCACTAAAGACGGTTCCTGGCCCATCCCACCGCGTCAGGGTTAGCACATTTCCTATCAGCAGAAAACAAAGGCCTACACCCCAACAAAATATCCGATTGCGTATGTTGGATATGCCCATCTGGCGATAGCACGATATAGAAAGCCGAACTGTGGCCACAGCAAAAATTATCCAACCAACGAGAAGCATTCCAAAGATCGCATCCGAACTGGTTAGTTGCATTCCAGTCAAATGCAGGACAACGCTAGAGGGGAGAATGACAAAGTTCAACCCAACCGTGAGGGCAAACCAAATCAATCCCAACATGCTCCAGCGCCAATTACGCGCAATCCGTTTGGTTAATACGGAACTCAAATGGCGCAAAACAACACTTCCGATAAAAATCCCATAGAGGCCCCAATTTCCCGCCACAGATTCTAGAAGATAGACACCCAAACCAACAACGTCCACTTCGATCAGTAAATAGATTATCAAATAAGCGATTGACCACGGCAGCACTTCAGCATATAGCCCCCTTTTCCTGAGTACGCTGCCAATCAGGAATATATACAGAATAACGCTAATACTGTGGATCAGCCAGGTAAACTCAAGAGACATTGCTTAATTTATTTCCCAAAATCGAGACTTCGCTTGCACATCAAAAACAATTATACGTTAGAGTAAGATTATATCAAAGACCCAACAAAAAAGTTGGTTTTGCGGTATAGTTACACCCAGCCAAAAAAGGGAGCAGCAGTTAAAATTGACTGATAACGTGCGTGACACAGGTGACAATCACTCCCTAAGTTTTCTGGTTCTACCGGATTTTATGGCGTCCCCGAAAACAGATGAATGAATTCATCTGCTGATAAGCAAAACGTGTTGAAACACGTTCAACAGCATCATTTTCAACCTGTTTCGCTTTGCGTGTCGTTGGCAAACAGGTTTTGTATGTCAGCTACTGAATTCATTCGGTTGCAAAAAAAGACAACCACAAAATACATCAGAACCAGTAAATTTTTTATTCGACCATGCGACATTCAAAAGCGTCAGGAGCACTATGACATCTAAAACTAGCACGTCCACTCCACCAAAACAACACACCTTTCAATTCGGGCAGGCATTCACCATCGCCAGCGGGCACTTTGTTCATGACATCTACACCGCTTTTATAGCCCCCCTGTTGCCAATAATAATCGAGAAACTATCCCTTTCATTGACTCAGGCGGGAGCACTTATTTCTTTTAGACAAATCCCGGCTATACTAACCCCATTTATCGGTCACTTGGCCGATAGAGTCAGCATGCGATATTTTGTAATCTTTGCACCGGCAGTGACAGCCACATTGATAGTAGGTATTGGCATCGCTCCAAACTATTTCACACTGGCTCTATTGCTCTTTTTCACCGGCATCAGCGTGGCTGTCTTTCATGCTCCTGCACCGGCAATAGTGGCGCGCGTTTCTGGCCGGCGCGTCGGAGTCGGCATGAGCCTATACATGGCAGGCGGCGAGCTGGCCCGCACGCTTGGGCCGCTATTGGCCGTATGGGCGGCATCAATATGGGGATTAGAAGGTATCTACCGCACCGTTGTGATTGGCTGGGCATCATCGCTAATTTTGCTTTGGCGCTTCCGTAAAATCTCCAGTAAGGAATACCAACAAAAACAAGCAGGACTTGGCAGATTATTACTTAAATTACGCCCCCTCTTTATTCCATTATTTTTCTTTCTGCTCGCACGGGTATTTTCATCTGTGTGCATGACCATATATCTGCCCACCTTCCTAAACTTAGAAGGTGCCAGTCTCAAGTTTGCTGGGGTATCACTGAGCATACTCGAAGCCGCGGGTGTTGTGGGGGCGTTGACGAGCGGCACTATCAGCGACCGAATCGGACGCAAGCCAACATTGATCTTCATCATTGCTGCATCAGCACCTCTTATGATCGCTTTCCTGAGTGTTGATGGTTGGTTACGAATTCCCATTCTATTGCTCTTGGGCTTTGTCAGTTTGTCTACTGGGCCAGTCGTTCTGGCTTTGGTACAAGATAGCGTCCCAGAAAACCATCGCGCCGCAGGAAATGGCATATATATGTGCATGAGTTTTCTAATCAGCTCAGCAGCTTCACCCTTGATTGGGCTAGTCGGGGATACGCTGGGGCTGCGGGCGGCCTTCTGGGGGAGCGCGTTGATCTCGCTCCTGGCTATTCCTGCACTTCTGGCTTTGCCCGAAGCCAGCGAATGAATCTGACATAATGCCTCCGTTTTTTGCTCGTGAGAATGGTAAAAGGTATCCTCTCCAAAAAGCAGAGGAGAAAATGTAAGCAGGTTTTCGCGCAGCATCCCTCGCCGTATGCATGCAGAGCAAAGAGGGACTGCGCTTACCTGCTTGAGAATGCGGCGGGAAGCGTGGAATCCCGCCCTACTTCCCCCTAAATTTGGAGATGATACGGTAAAAGCTTTAAAGGTAACTGCGCAAAATGTTGGTGGTGTTGTCTAGCCCGCTTGAGCGGGCTTCGTAGGCTTAGCACGGTGCGTTAACGCCCGTGCGGGATTGGCTAACCGCTAATAGTGTTGATTTTATGAAACAATTGTTTTTTCTGCTAGGTTCGTAAGAACACGCCCGCACGGCGGTGCCCTGATAGGGTGCTACGCGAAACCGACCGTGCTAATATTGCAAAGTCCATTCGGACTAGAGGATAAGTGAACTGTTCTTGTACAAACCAACAATATTTTGAGCAAGTACCTTTAAAGAGTATAATAATACTAATCCATGTTGCTGAAAACTACCATCAAACCCATCCTCAAATACCTTCCTGTCGTCCTGATAGTCGCATTCGGTATATACGGCTACCACTGGCTCTTTGCCGATCTCGCTGGCATCGACACACTGGCAGAGCGGCTCAACACGCCCAGCATCCGCATCGAAGATCGCAATGGGCGGCTGCTCTACGAATCGCTCAGCGCTGAGGGAGGCCGGCACACAGTCTTGGCACTGGACGACATCGCCGACCAGCTTCAACAGGCCACCATTGCCACTGAAGACCGCAACTTCTACCAGCATCCGGGCGTCGATATGATGGGAATTTTGCGCGCCCTGTGGATCAACCTTCGCGCGGGTGAGGTTTTGGCCGGGGGCAGCACAATCACCCAACAAGTGGCGCGCATGTTGCTGCTCGACAGCGACGAGCGTTTCCAAAATACCATCCGCCGCAAACTGCGCGAAAGCTGGCTGGCCTGGCAACTAAGCCGTCATTATTCCAAAGACGAAATCCTTGCTCTCTACCTCAACCAAACAAACTACGGTGGATTATCCTACGGAGTCGAAGCTGCCGCCCGAACTTACTTTGGTAAATCTGCTGCCGAACTCGATCTGGCCGAAAGCGCGCTGCTGGCCGGGCTGCCCCAATCCCCGGCCCTCTACAACCCACTGCTTCATCCAGATGCAGCCCAGCAGCGTCAGCAAGTGGTGCTGGGATTAATGCAAAAAGAAGGCTTCATCACAAGTGAGCAACAAACCCTGGCCGAGCAAGAACCATTGATTTTCACAACCTGCCCCTACCCAATGGAAGCCCCCCACTTTGTTTTATGGGTGCGCGCCCACCTGGATGCCCTGCTCACACCCGAAGAATTGACACAGTCACTCACCATCCGCACCACACTCGACCTCGATTGGCAGCATCACGCCAAAACAGCCATGCAGCATCACCTCGAATCCATCCAGGCAGACAAAGGCGGCTTGGGGCATAACGTCAACAATGCTGCCCTGGTAGCACTCGACACGCACACGGGTGAGATTCTCGCCCTGGTCGGCAGCCCCGATTATTTTGCGGCCGATATTGCCGGCGCCCTCAATATGGCAATCACCCCTCGGCAGCCCGGCTCCGCACTCAAGCCCATCATCTACGCGGCGGCATTCTACCCCGACCGAGCAGATCCACTAACGCCTGCGACAATGATTCTCGATGTGCCCACCACCTTCGCACTCCATGACGGCAAAGCCTACACCCCCAGCAACTATGATCAGCGTTTCCACGGGCCGGTGCTGATTCGGGAAGCATTGGCATCATCCCTGAACGTGCCCGCTGTGATCACCTTAGACCAGATCGGATTTGAGGCTTTTTTCTCACTGGGGGCTGATCTGGGCATAACGACATTAGGAAACCAAGAAGAAAGCGATCTATCCATTGCCCTGGGAGGCAGTGAGGTCTCATTGCTGGAATTAACCGCCGCTTATGGAGCATTCTCCAATGGGGGCTATCGTCTTACCCCCTTCAGTATTGCTCATATTCATTCCGAATCTGGGAACGTCCTTTATGAGGCTCCTGCAAGGCAGCATTTGCGCGTATTGGATGAACGCGTGGCCTGGCTGATTTCCGACATATTAAGCGACAACGACGCCCGAACGCCGGGATTTGGGCCCAACAGTGCCCTGCAAATCGACCGCCCTTCCGCCGTAAAAACTGGCACCACATCCAACTTCCACGACAACTGGACTATTGGCTACACGCATGATGATCTGTCGGGTGAAAATCATGGTTTGGCCGTGGGAGTATGGGTGGGCAACACTAACCATGAACCCATGATCAACGTCGACGGTCTCAGCGGAGCGGCTCCAATTTGGCATCAATTCATTCGCACTGTTTTGAGCGGTGTTGCTGAATCCCCCTTCGAGCGTCCCCCCGGGTTGAGTCAGGTCAAGGTTTGCACTCTCTCTGGGCTGCTCCCCACTGAGGCTTGCCCCTACCAACGTTTGGAATGGTTCATCGAGGGCACAGAGCCAAGTGAATACGACACTTTCTATCAACTAGTGACCATCGACACAACCACAGGATTAATAGCAGACGAAAGCACTGCCCTCGAACATCAGCGCGTGCAAGTTGGATTAGAATTACCCCCCGAAGCTCACTCTTGGGCCAGAAGTAAGGGCATCACGCTGCTCGATGATTTAGAATCTCATCCCCCTGATAATCAATCAGAACGCCCCCTATTTCTGGCATCCCCTGGCCACAATACCATTTACTACCTGTCAACGCAGGTTCCCGCCGAGTCTCAGCGCATCCATATCGAGGCAATCAGCCAAATCGAGGCCCAAGAAATTACGCTGTGGGTAGACGGTGAAATCATCGCCTCACACGCCCAATCACCTTACGAAGCCTGGTGGCCTTTAGCCGTAGGTGAGCATCAAGTCTGGGCCGAGGCCATCACGCCAGACGGGGATTTGCTAAGTAGTGAACGGGTGAGTTATACCGTGAGGGCGAAAGATGAATAATGTGTGGTATCGCGGGCGTCGAACTCAGGTGACAGTCACCTACAAGGTTACATTCTGCAGAAAACATACTGGGCAAGCAAGATGGTACAGAGTGTACATCGATTTTATAGGTGACTGTCACCTTCTTGCATTACGGCGCAACAGTGAAGATGCTGCCCTCGCCGCGGCCGTAGACCTCGGGGAAGTAGAACTCTTGGGCTGTGGGTGGGATTACGTGGTATTGGCCGGGGGTGCTGGCCCGCACCAGGTAGGTGTACACGTAAGTTCCAGCGGGGAGATAATCGGCTGAAACAACCACTTTCTCGTCTCGCAATTCGCTGTGATCGAAATACCACCAGCCCCAACCATTTTCGCGGATGTCGTCGTAATCGTAATCATCGGGAATCGATTCTTGCGGGCTGGTTTCCAGATTCTGATCGATAAGCTCCAGGCCGGCGGGCAGCGGGTCGTTGATGATGACGTAACGGCGAGTGCTGGGAACCACAATTGTCAATCGCCCCATGAGAATATCACCCTGCTCTGCCTCAACAAGTGCGGCTTCACTGCGGTCATCATCGGGGTAGTAATAGCTGCGGGAAATAATTATGCCTCTATCAAGGGAGGCCAAATCTTCCACAGGCAGGGAAGCGGTCAAATGGGCTGTGTAATACAAATTCCCGGCCCCATCATCACGCCCAATCGTCAAACGGTTGATTTCATCCACAAGCATATCTTCCACATCAACCTGTAGTTCGAAAGTCTCTTGCAGGGTATCCGCGTTGGCAACGCCGCTGCCCAGGTGAT
>JAYELX010000491.1:0-9210 GCA_034717875.1 Chloroflexota bacterium
GATCGACATCCGCTGCGGCAGAGGCCGCGGCATCCACTACGGCCTCGAAATAGGCGGCCACATCTCGATCGGCAACCAACACGTCGGTATCATACGCGTTCAAGCCATATTGCTCTCGAAAACGCTGATACTTAGCATCCGGCAGTTCCGGTAAACTGGAGCGAAGTTCCTCGATCCATTCATCTTCGACAACCAGCGGGGGCAAATCCGGCTCGGGGAAATAACGATAATCGTCCGCTTCTTCTTTACTGCGCTGGGGGATAGTCACCTCACGTTTTTCGTCCCAACCGCGCGTTTCCTGTATTACCGATTTTCCCTGGCGGAGCAGGTCGCTTTGGCGCTGGATTTCGTAGTCTATCGAACGTTCCAGGGCGCGGAAACTGTTCAGGTTTTTGATTTCGGTGCGGGTGCCTAATTTTTGTTCCCCAACAGGCCGAACGGAGATGTTGGCTTCGAAACGCAGCACGCCTTCTTGCATATTGCCGGAGTTCACGCCCAGGTAGCGGATTATGCTGCGAAGGGCTTCGGCATAGGCGCGGGCTTCTTCGGCGGAGTGCATGTCGGGTTCGGAGACTATTTCCAACAGCGGAACCCCGGCCCGGTTAAGATCCACCAGGCTGTAGGGCGCGCCATCGGGGTTGATGTGGGTTAGTTTACCGGCATCCTCTTCCAAGTGGGCACGTCTCACCCGAATCACTTTTTCTCCATCTTCAACTCGAATCTTCAATCTCCCGTTTTGTGCTATTGGGCGTTTATATTGGGAAATCTGATAGCCTTTGGGCAAGTCGGGGTAAAAATAATTTTTACGTGCGAAGATGCTGACAGGGGCAATTTTACACCCCAATGCCAGCGCAACCCGCAGGCCGTGTTCGACCGCTCGCTGATTGGTAACCGGCAGCATCCCCGGCATTCCCGCGCAAATAGGGCATACGGCCGTGTTCGGTTCGGCCTCGGTGGAATCGACCACTCGGCAGCCGCAGAACATTTTCGAGCGAGTTGCAATTTCGGCGTGAACTTCTAGTCCAATGATGGGTTGGTACATTTTGGGTGTCAGGTGTCAGGTGTCAGGTGTCGGGTGTCGGGTGTCGGGTGTCAAAATCATCCGTGGCGTTGAACGAAATGCTCCATGCGGTGGAGGGCTTCTTCGATATCTTCGTAGGATGTGGCGTACGAGCAGCGCACAAAGCCCTCGCCCCCCGCGCCGAAAGCGGAGCCGGGTACTACGGCGACGTTTTCTTCATCCAACAGCTTTTCGGCGAAGGTTTCATCGTCCATGCCAGAAATTTCGACGCTGGGGAAGGCGTAAAAGGCACCGAGCGGTTCGAATGTGGCCATACCAAGTTGGTTCAAGCCGCCAACGATCAACTCGCGTCGGCGATTGTACTCAGCGCACATCCGCTCTACGTGTTCGTCGCCGTTTTTAATGGCTTCCAGGGCTGCATATTGGGAGGCTGAGGGCGCCGACATAATCGTATATTGATGAATGCGCAGCAGCCCTTGCAAAATTTCTGCTGGAGCGGCTGCGTAACCAACCCGCCAGCCGGTCATGGCATAATCTTTGGAGAATCCGCCCAGCGTGATGGTGCGTTTGTGCATGCCCGCAAGAGATGCAAAACTAATATGCTCGAATCCGTACACCAGCCGGTCGTAGATTTCGTCTGAGATGACGACTAAATCATGTTTTTCAGCAATCCGAGCTATTTCTAATAATACCTCACGCGAAGCTACTGCCCCGGTGGGATTGTTTGGATAGCCAATAAATATGGCCTTTGTTTTTGGCGTGATGGCGGCTTCTATCTCAGCGGGGCGCGGTTGGAAGTTGTCCTCCACTCGGCTGGGTAATTCTACTGGGACGCCTCCGGCCAGGATGACCTCGGCCTGGTAGGAAACAAAACACGGAGTGGGGATGATAATCTCATCGCCGGGTTCGACGATAGCATTCATGGCCAAATAGAGGGCTTCAGAAACGCCCACCGTGACCACGATTTCTGAAGCGGGGTCATAATTCAAGCTGTAGTTAGCGTGTAGATGTTCGGCTAAGGCCTCCCGCAGCTCGTAGATTCCTGCGTTGGATGTGTAATGAGTCTCACCATTTTCGAGGGCGCGAATGCCCGCCTGCAGAATGGGCTTCGGCGTGATGAAATCGGGTTCGCCGATTCCCAGGGAGATGACATCGTCCATGGTGGCAACAATGTCGAAGAATTTGCGAATGCCAGAGGGTTTCAGGTTGGCAACATGCTCGGCTAAGTATTTTTTGCTCACATTGGCTCCTTTTTATGATGAGTCGAAATATGGATTTTAGTACATTAGCAGTTGATTCTTTGTACAATGAGCAAGAAAATCTTTACCACAAAGTGACACAAAGATGTTTTTTTAGTGTTTCCTTCGGGTACTAAGTGGTAAAAGTTCTTGCCTTTTTGGTTCCGGCTTGTCCGGGTTTAGAGGTATCTTCTCGATTTTTTGAGGTCGAATAAATTCGAGGCTGGCCTGCGTGCGAAAAAGTTCGCCTCCCACCTGCGTGGATTATGCGAATGAATTTGCTGCCAACTGACCAACCGACGCAGGTCGGTTTCGCGAACCAGCCTCGATTTCAATCGATTGGGAGCCTAGTAACAATGCAACAATGCCATCGAATAAATTCGAGGCTGGTGTGCAAAATCCACCTGCGTGGATTATGCGAATAAATTTACCGCCAACCGACGCGCTGTGCATGCCGCTGGCAAGGTCGGTTTCGCGAACCAGCCTCGATTTCGCCGAGCTTTGCGTGCTTGTGGCAAGGCGTGCACAGCAAATCGATTGGGAGCCCTAGCAACAATGCTAAAGCTGATCAACCTTCCACTCGTCATTGATTTGATCGTAAACGAGTTCGAATATCTGGGCATCATCGCTGCGGACACGGAAATATTTGCCAATTGGAGTCTGCCAGCTAGCCTCGATAGCTTCGATTTTCAAGCGTTCTCCCTTCCAATGAATGGCGATGGGGCGTTGGGCGTATTCGTATTCCGAGCGGCACTCGACTTTGCTGGTCATCGAGATTTCAATTCCTCATCCGTTCACACCTTGACTTCGGAGTTATCGCCCACGGTCAAATTATTAGAGCCTCCATCGACAATCGTATTTTCACCAATCAGCGAATATTCCAGGCTGACTCCTCTCACCCGGCTTCCCTGTTCGATAATAGTATTGCTAATCACACTATGATTAACTGAGCAATTCGCCCCAATAGAGGCATAAGGCCCAATCACGGATGCTTCCATTTTTGCGCTGGGGTGTACAAACACCGGCGGAATCACGGTGATATTTCCCTCACTGGCCACATCGGCGGAGTTGTCATGCCCGTGCTTCAATAAATATCGATTCGTTTCTAAAACCGCATCAGGGGTGCCGGCATCCAACCAGACATGCACGCGTTGGGTACGCATTTTTGC
Source organism: Chloroflexota bacterium (assembly GCA_034717875.1). GTDB lineage: Bacteria > Chloroflexota > Anaerolineae > Anaerolineales > UBA11858 > JAYELX01. The sequence goes on from JAYELX010000491.1 coordinate 3,429, forward strand.
GCCGCCCTCCAGCATAATGTTGATAGCGTCGGCCAGATAATACTCCCCTTTCAATTGGTGTCCCTGCTCTATCTGCGTCTCGATTGCTGAAATTAGGGCCTCAGAATCCTTGAAATAATAAAATCCGACCACAGCGAGATTATTGTTTACATCTTTCGGCTTTTCGATCAAACGAGTGACACAACCATCATCCCCAACTTCGGTGACACCAAATCGCCGCGGATCGGGTACGGGTTTGACCCAGGCTACAACATCGCAATCCTCATCAACCAAGAACGACAAATCCGTTTCGATAAGCGTGTCGGCGAAAACCATCAACATCGGCCCGCTTAGATATTCTTTGGCCAAATAAATAGCGTGCGATTGGCCGCTCATCTCTTCTTGGACCACAAAGCGGACATTGTACTCCGGATGCTCTTCTTTCATATATGCTTTCACTTTTTCACCCAGATAGCCTACAATGAAGATAAAATCCACATTTTCGGGATCAGGCAAAGTGGAGAATGTATCCAAAACGTGGGCAAGCGCGCTTTTTTCCGCCATTGTGACCAATTGTTTGGGACGGCTCCAAGTAAGCGGACGCAAGCGGGTTCCATAACCGGCCATGGGGATAACAATTTTTAGTGAATCAGACATAAATGAAATTTACTCCTTTTGTATCCTGGAGCTATATTATACCGCTGATGAGATAGATTTGAATACGTAGAATTAATAACCCCCCGAGGGAAAATCATTCCTGTGGGGGGGAGATATAGAATCGGTATTATTGTGGCTACCTCTGATGGAGCGGGGTTTTTACTTCCGAGGAGAACCTAGTCCGACTTCACACTTGCATAAATGGCAGCGCCTATTGCGCCAAGCGCAGCGGCAAAGACGATTCCGCCCAGGCAGCATACCGAGCTGCAAATGGCTATACTTCCAACCCCGGCAGCACCGGCAGCACCACTCCCAAGTATCTGTCCAAGTGGAATACCAGCGTCGCGTAGTTGGCGTACAACGTCGGGGGGCAATTGCCTGAGGACTTGAGTAAACTGAGCCGCTCCACCGCTAGCACCCCGGATCACGCTGATGATCAACCCAACAATTCCTCCTCCAGCCGCTGCGATAACTCCAGCCAAAGCACCCTGCCCGGCCGCCTTGCTTGCATCGCGCGGGACATCCATATACGACGCCGCCAATACACCAACGACGATGTAAGTGACCCAGCGCAGCGGAACTACGCAAAAAGCCACAATAGGAATTAATCCCAGCAAACTGAGGACGACCAATACACCTAAACCAATCAGACCTGCTTTCAGCCAACCTGATGACATGACAACCTCCTAATTAGAATTAAGTTTCGCTAGTTTTACTATCAGGATAATAAATTCATTGTAGACGGTAATTGGGGGCGCGTCAAGTAATCGCTCAGTCGGTGTGTGCGCAAAACATGTCAGCGGCCGGGCTGTCAACCAACCCCACCCCTATGGTCCCCTCCCCGATTTCAGGGAGGGGACGCGCGGCCCGCAGTGTGTTTTCATTCGCCGGGGAAGCTGCTCCTGCCTCTCCGAAATCGGGGACACTCGAAGAGTGCGCAGAGCGCAAGGGGGCCGGGCGGGGGAATGGTGGGGTTGCTGCATATCTGCAGTTGGCAAGAGTTTAGCTGATAACATCTGTGCGCTCACCCAAGCCGCCTGCCCGACTGTTCACAACAATTGCCTCTGACGCACGACTTCGAACATCAGCACGGCGCCGGCTATGGCCGTGTTGAGCGACTCGGCTTTGCCCGGCATGGGGATGTGGATGCGGGATGTCGCCAACCCTCGAGCCTGATCTCCAGCCCCGGCAGCTTCACCACCAATGATAATTCCCAACGGAGACTCGAAGCTCGCTTGGAAATGGGGTTGCCCTCCCGCCGAATCGGCCAGGTGGATACTTAGATTCGACGCCTCAGCGAGCCGGCGAATCTTATCCCAAGTGATAATATGAATTGGCAGCCTGAAGTGTGCGCCCATGCCAGCACGCACCACTTTTGGATCATAGGCATCCACGTTGCCCGGGGGCAGCAGCACCGCGTCCACACCGGCGGCCAGAGCAGTGCGGAGCAGCGTGCCTATATTGCCGGGGTCGCGTACCCCATCGGGGATGAGCACGAATTGTAAATCATCGGGAAGGGGCAATCCCTGCAATGGCATCACGGCCAGGATGCCTTGCGGGGTCTGCGTGTCGCTGGCAGCCCTCATCACCTGCGGGGCAACCGATACAATCTCTACATCCAGGGGGCGAAAGCTCTCCACCAGCTGATGCCCGCGCGAGCTTAGACCATCTGTAAATAGTACCATCTCGGGCTTGCAGCCAGCTTCGAAAGCTTCCTCTGCCAGACGTACGCCTTCGATGACAAAGAGCTTTTCTTTGCGGCGGTTGCGAGAACGGGCTTGCAGGCGGCGAATAAGTTTGATGCGGGGGTTTTTGGTGGATGTGAGCATGGTGAGCTAGTGAGGCAGAGAGTCCCAAATTTCGAGGAATGGCTTCATAGTTGAACGATCATATATAACGAGGTGAGTCAGGGTTATGCTCGAAGTGGAATTGTCGAGAAAATACTGCTTGATGGCTTCGAAGATGACTTTTGCGGCACGTTTTTTGGGGAAACCAAAGATGCCTGTGGAGATAGCTGGAAAAGCAATTGATTCCAAATCGAGTTTGTTGGCCAGACGCAGGGAGCCGGTTATAGCGGTGGCCAGCTTATTGTCCTCATCGCCGCTGCCCCAAATCGGGCCGACGGCGTGAATAACGTATTTGCAAGGCAGCCTTCCTCCCGTGGTGTAGGCGGGTTCGGCGTGGCTGAGTTGGCCATGTTCCCGTACCCATTGATTCGATTCGGTTTGGATTTCTTGTCCGCCGCGCCGCACAATGGCCGCGGCGACTCCACCTCCGTGCTGCAGCCGAGCATTGGCCGCGTTGACAATCGCGTCCACTCGTTCTTGGGTAATATCTCCCTGCACGATTTGAAAATGTTGTTTGGATGGAAATGTGTGTTCGCGTAAAATTTGCATCATATAAGATTGATTGTAGCATCCCCAAAAACTGGCGTCAACGCGGAATACAAAAAGCCGTCGAATAAATTCGAGGCTGGTGTGTGAAATCCACCTACGTGGATTAGGCGAATGAAATAGCCACCAACCGACGCGCTGTGCATGCCGCTGGCAAGGGCGGCTTTACAGTCCAGGGTCGATTTCGCCGGCGCGTGCATGTCGAGGCAGCAATTTCCTATTTGACATAATTTGCAAGTCTTTTTTCTAAAAACAGCTCGAAATGACCGCCGCTCGGTCTGGCACCAATGGGTGTGCACCGCAAGGACCATCGCTATCCAGTTTGTGTGAGCCATATCGGGAATTGCTGATGCCGAGGCACGCACAGCGAGCAAATCGATTATGCCACCACCAATAAAAAAAGGAGCAGGTCGATCCTGCTCCTTTTCAATATCAGATTGGCGAAATTTAGATCGCCGCTTTTGCAACTTCGACGACAGCAGTGAAAGCATCTGGGTCGCGCACAGCCATATCGGCAAGCATCTTGCGGTTGATTTGCACATCAGCCTGTCTCAGGCCATAGATCAAACGGCTGTACGGGAGGCCATCCAGACGGGAAGCCGCGTTGATGCGCGTGATCCACAGCCGGCGCAAATCACGTTTACGGTTGCGGCGGTCACGGTATGCGTACCAAAGGCTTTTCATCCTGGCTTCATTAGCGCGCCGGTAGAGGCGGCTTTTGGTGCCAAATTGACCTTTGGTGGACTTGATAACTTTTTTGTGTCGTCGGCGACGAGTGATACCAGTTTTTACACGAGACATCTATTTCTCTCCTGCGAACCCCTGAGCGTCAGCATTTAGTTGCTTGTTTTTTAACACCCAACAGCCCGCCATAAATATTTTAATTAATCTGATTTGCCAGTTCGAGCGTTCGGATTAGCTTTGTATTTATTCAAGTAGGGAGCTAATCGCTGTACCTTTTTTGCGATGGTCTTATTCTTGACAGGTTGCATCCTGCTGAGTTGTCTTTTCGAACGCTTAGATCTGCGGCGGCGAAAGTGGCCTTTACCGCCTTTGGTACGCACGACTTTCCCGGAGCCGGTTACCCGAAAACGCTTTGCTGTTGCTTTATGTGTCTTTAGTTTATACTTTCCCATAATAATAACTCCTTCATAAAAACACCGCGGGGAGATGGTGGCGTCAAGCTACCAAACCCTATCCGCGGATAATTCATTAATTTTTGATCTTTATGAGGTGCAAATGCACCTCATTAGGCCGTTCCAGAAAAAATGCTTCCTAAAATGATTGTTTCTTCTAGGAAAACATTGTAGTTTTGGGCGATTATTAATTCTGGAACTCCCGCAGCTAATCTCGTTTTTAGAGCTGTCGAACTTATTTGTCCTCCGTCCCCGGAGCCAAGATCATGAGTATGGACCTTCCTTCACGAGATGGCTTGTACTCGATCATGCCTACATCGCTCAGCTCTTCGGCAATCTCATCGAGGATTCCCAATCCGATTTCAGGATAATGCATCTCCCGACCTCGGAAGCGAATGCGCACTTTGACTTTATTGCCATTTTTTAGCCAACGTCTAGCATCGCGAACTTTGAATGCTCTATGGTGCTCGCTTGTCTTTGGGCGTAAACGAATTTCTTTGACTTCAACCTTCTTTTGAGCTTTGCGCGCTTCTCGCTGCTTTTTCTCCCGTTTGTAGAGAAACTTTCCAAAGTCCATTATTCGACAGACAGGAGGGTTTGCATTAGGAGCAACTTCGACAAGGTCTAGTCCAGCTTCTTCCGCCACGCGTTGAGCATCTTGAATAGCTACAATGCCTTTATTATCATCGTCAGGTCCGATCAAACGGACTTTACTGGCGCGAATGCGATTATTAATACGATAGTGTGGTGTGCTTATTTTACTCTCCTCTTTTTGCTAGTTTGAGAATGAACATTACTACTTAAGCAACAGTCATAATACCATAAAGATGTGAGGATCGTCAACGTTTTAACCGCGTTGGCGTCGGAGCGAGTGATAGGATAGTAGCTGCTGGTTTTGGGTCTGCCAGGTTCTTTGCGTTAATGAAATTAATTTCCAGTCTATTTTGTGAATAAATGAGGTAGAATACTTGCGCCAAGAGCGGTCGGAGAGACGTGTTCCCATTTGTATGGTGATGAGGTCATCAACCGGTGGGGGCGGAGCGCGGTTGGTAAGAGGTGTTGGATGATTGATGCATTAAGAAGCGAGGGGGCGGTGGTTGTATGGGAAAGAGTAAGGTTTGATAAATTGCACGTATGCTTTGTTTGAGCGTTCGTTTGTTCATGCTCTGAATGGGAAGGCGTTTTTAAGTTTAGGGAATAAGGAAGATAAGAAGGATCTATACAGAAACTATACAGGCTGATTAATTACAAATTGACTACATTAGTTCTATTATTTTGTTTCTATAACGTTTTTGTCTACTGCTAGATCATGAGAAAACAAAATGGTTTTTCACGCGAAGATTTTTTTTATTTTTTATTTGATTTAATTTTGGGGTTATTGTTTACAGCGCTATTGACAGCGCCCGCTTTAAAATTTTTTAAAACTCACATCCTTGGGTATCCCCATGATGGTTTTGAGTATATCTGGAAGATGTGGTGGTTTCGCAAGGCTTGGTTTGAATTGGGGATTAGTCCCTCGAAATTAGCGTATGTCAATTATCCTTATGGTGGCTATAATCCCCACATCGTCGCTTCTCCGTTTGTTAATGTTTTGGCATTGCCGCTTTTGAGCTGGTT
>JAYELX010000492.1:0-9163 GCA_034717875.1 Chloroflexota bacterium
CACTTGACGATGAAATTGATGAAACGGAATGGTTGCAGACTGCATCTCAGAATCCGGCCTTTGCTTTTCTCGCTGACCCAGCAGAAGATATTTATACAATGACAGATGGGAAGCCGTTTAATGACAAAGTATAAGGTTGTACTCGTTCCATTTCCATTTGATGATCTATCCAGTAGCAAAGTTCGCCCAGCGGTATGCTTAACAGAGCCGATTGGGCAATATCGACATGTGGTTCTGGCATTTATTACAAGTAATATCCCGACAGAAATGCTGGAAACCGATTTTTTGATAGCGTCTGACGGCAAAGATTTTGAGACTTCAGGGCTGCGAGTTTCGTCAGCTTTGAGATTGCATCGAATGATGACTGCGACGACAAGCATAATCAGGAGGGAATTGGGGCAATTATCTAAAACACAGCAAGAAGTGGTGAAAAACAAATTGAAGAAGTTGTTCAGTTTGGTGTAACTTTGGTATAGATGCAGATGGCAACTAACACAAATTACACTTGATTCGGATTCACCTCAGGGGAATTGGTGCGATTTTGGGTCGTTTGGTGTCTTGCAAAGAATGTTTCGGGACGAAGACGCCGAACGGGGGAACAAAACGTTAGTAAGATGAATCCAAGTGTAAATCGAATTTATAGACGACTGTCACCTCATGAAAAAGAAGACAATATGCTTGATCGCATTATCCAACGACTCATTCTAACAGCCCGCGTGGCTTTGACCGGACGCGTCTCGCTTGCAAATCGAGATGAGATACCGGCCATCACGCCCGAAGAAGTCGGCGAGGCGAAGGCGTTCTTCCCGCTCGATAAGTTCTTTGTTTTCGGGCACGCTCGCTCTGGCACGACGCTGCTCACTCGTCTGATTCGGCGGCATCCAGATGTGCATTGCAATTATCAGGGCCATTTCTTCACTCGCGAGCCAACTATGCAGGGCTTGGTCGATCGGCACGATGTCGAGGCCTGGTTCACGCGCCACAGCAACCGTTGGAATCGCGGGCGCGACTTATCGCCTGTAGTGTTGCGGGCGGCGATTGATTTCATTATGGAGCGGGAAGCGCGCCCATTGGGAGTCAGTGTGGTGGGCGACAAAAGCCCCAACAGCCTGCTGAATGGTGAGGCTGTGCGTTTGATGCACAAGCTCTACCCCGATGGTAAATTGATTTTTATCGTGCGCGATGGACGTGATGCCGCCGTTTCGCACCGTTTCCAGACCTTTATCGATGCGACGCAGCATCTCACCCGCCGGGATTGGGCCATTCGTGCAGCTTTCAAACGCAAATCTGATCCCTTCATGCGGGGGGAACGGTCGATTTTCACCAAGCGAGGCATCCGCACTGCCGCTGAGGGCTGGGCTGCCAATGTGACCGAAACAGATCGGCTGGGGCGAGAGATTTATGGAGGACAATATCTATCTTTGCGTTATGAGGATTTATTGGCTTCCCCCTGGGAGCAGATGTGCCGCCTTTGGGAGTTGCTGAACGTTGATGTTGCCCGTCAAGACTTGCGAGCTTTATTGGACGCCGAGCTGGACCGTAATCCTGATGCCAAATGGCAGCAGCACAAAGCCGGCGATCTGGTCGAGCCGCTGCAAAAGGGCAAGACTGGCTCATGGCGCGAGTTGTTCACCCCGCGCGATCGAGACGTGTTCGATGAAATCGCTGGGGACGCGCTGGCGGCGTGGGGCTATTAGGTGTCAGGTGTCAGGTGTCAGGTGTCAGGAAATCGGGGATTGGGTAATAGGTATCAGCAATTCCCCTGTTTCCTGATACCCTAACCTGATGCCCTAATATCTGATGCCTGATCACCTAATCCCGGTTTACCAGTTTACCAATTTACCTGTCTACCTGACCCCCTGATCCCTATCCTTCCCCTATGAAATTCCTAATTATTGGTTTCGGTTCGATTGGACGCCGTCATTTTCGTAATTTGATTGACCTGGGCGAGAGGAATATTCTCTTTTTGCGCAGTAATCGCAGCACCCTGGCTGATGATGAAATTGCGGCTTTTCCCGCGGAGACTGATTTGGACGCGGCCCTGGGGCATAACCCGGACGCGGTGATTGTCTCCAATCCCACCGCGCTGCATTTGGATGTGGCTATTCCGGCTGCCGAGGCAGGTTGTCACCTGTTGTTGGAAAAGCCAATTTCCGATTCTATGCAACGCGTGGACGCGCTGGAAAAAGCCGTCGAGCGCGGCGGGGGGCAAGTGCTGGTTGGATTTCAGTTCCGCTATCATCCCCAATTGCGCCAGATTGCTGCTCTGCTGGCCGACGGTGTCATTGGACAGGCTACATCAGCGCGTGTCCATTGGGGGGAGTATTTACCCAGTTGGCATCCGTGGGAGGATTACCGCAAGGGCTACAGTGCGCGCAAAGATTTGGGCGGCGGCGTGGTTTTGACATTGTCGCACCCGTTGGATTATTTGCGTTGGCTGCTGGGGGATGTGGCCGCGCTGTGGGCTTTCAGCGCCCAAATAGATGCGCTGGATATTGGCGTGGAAGCAAATGCTGAAATTGGATTGGAGTTTGTTGATGGGGCTTTAGGCTCTGTCCATCTGGATTATGTTCATCGCCCCCCCACTCATCGTTTGGAAATCGTCGGTACGCAGGGTAATATTCGTTGGGATTATATCGAGGGCGGGTTGGACGTGTTCCGCGCCTCAGTGGGGAAATGGATCCCGAACACGCTCGCGGAGGGGTTCGAGCGCAATGATTTATTCCGGGATCAGATGAAGCATTTTTTGGCGGTAGTGCGCGGGGATGATGTCCCCCTGTGTACGTTGGATGATGGTATCTGGGCGCAGAAGCTGGCTATGGCGGTGCACGATTCTTCGGCTTCGGGCCGAGTCATCCGTTGGGGGAACAGAACCAGCTCACGGGGTTGATTCGGTATTCTCCCACAGGATTTCGGGAGAATCGCTGCGGGCCGAGAATTTCATCCCATCTATTTCGACCACGGTGTAGTATTTCTCGATATAGGCGTAGGCAGTTTCTTTATCCCCCCAAAGTTGTAAAATCATGTCGGGCTTAAGTTCTCCGATGGCGTAATCGTAGTCCCACTTCAGATGGCCGGGGCGCACGTCTATCAGGCTGGAGGGGATGTGGCTGGGCAGGTGGGCGATGTAGACGTCATTTTTTCCCAGCAGATCGATGGCGGGTCGCTCGCTGAAGTAGGGGATTGCGCCGGCGCTGACTACGGCGATACGGGCTTGAGGGGTGGTGATTTTCTCAACCGCGTGGACGATGTCGAGATAATATTTGTTGCCGGCGACGAAATTGGGTTGACGGCGCAGCAGCCAGCGTTCGAGATCGCGGGGGTTGTTTTGCAGAAAGTTGAAATTGACCATGCTGATTAGAACGAGCGTCACAAGCCCCGCGTTGGCGATGATTTTGGTGGGGAGCGGGTTGTCCTTCGCGCTTAACCATTCTTTCCCCACCCCCCTCCAGCTCCCCCCGCTACGGGGGGAGAGTTTCTCAGCTTCCCCCCGCGGCGGGGGGATTGAGGGGGGTGCATTAACCTTTGCACGAGTTAGCAAGGCCTGGATGATTTGCTCTACACTGCACACAAATATGGTAAAAAACAGGGGAATGGAAACAGCGATGTAGCGATTTGCGCCGCCTTTGTGCTCCCAGGCATCTCCGCCGACGTACAAGCTGTAGGCCACTTGCCCCAAAAAGATCAGTGCCAGTAAAAGAGTGCGGCGGTCGTATTTGAAGAGCAGCACAAAAAACGGAAGGATAAACAAAAGCCAGTTGAGGTCCCAAACAAATTCGTAAAGCACATAAAGGCCGCGCTTGATGCGGGTCAGCAGGGGGAAACCGCTCATTTTGAGGTAATAAGTATTGGGGAGCGGATCGCCGTAATACCACCAGCGGAACAGGGTTTGGCTGATGATGAAAGCGGCCAGCAGTCCCAGCCCCCAGAGCAAATGCTGGCGGCGGTGCCGGGGGTCGAAAATAAATTGAAATCCGATCAAGACTAGAAACGGCATGGCCATGTCAATGCGGACGAGGGTGCTTATGCCTAATAATATATATGGCCAGGGTGAAAATTCTTCGTTATCTAGATTTATTAATGCTTTTAGAATCGCTGCGCTGAGTATCAGTGTGAGAATGCTGACTTCCATGCCTTGCAGACCCCAGTTGAGTAGCGGGGTATAAAAGGCGGTTAGAATAACGCTCAAAAGAGGGACGATGAAATTATTCGAAAGTTTTTCGCTGATCTTTTTGACGAAAAAGAGATTGGCAAGCAGGAAAACAGCCCCACTGATTTGAATCGCAAAACTGATTTTGGCAGCAGGGATGGGGAACAGGTGAAAAATTGCCATGAAAATCACCCACAGCGGGTTGGTATATCCCTCTACGGGTGCTTCGCCCGGGTTCCAAACCAGCCCATGTCTCTCGGCCAGGTTTTTGGCGTAGCGCATCGAGATCATGGCGTCGTCGAAGAGGACGAAATAGCGGGTTCCGTGGGAAATAAAACTCGTTTGGTAGATGTACACACCCATGTAAATGGTACAGGATGTGAGGATAAGCAGGAAAAGCCAGTTCTTTTTGAGGGTATTCATAATAGCTCTTTTGTGGATTGGTTTTTTTGATGGGGTAAATTATACTATATAGTGATGCGGCGCGTCCGCGCCGCCGCACGGTGGTGAACTCCCCCACCTCGAATCTCCTCTATAAGGAAGAGCAAGCTATCCCCTCTCCCTTTGGGAGAGGGCTAGGGTGAGGGTGAGATGACTGAATAATTACAATGCGATGCGTTCATCCAAAGAGAGTGAACGTTTATTTAAGGATAAAATTTATGTTAGTATTATTTCATCGCTCACAGCATTGGTTGATCCTGCTCGTCGTCGCTGTGTTGATTGTGGGCTGCAATCCTGCAAGCCAGCAACAGACTTTTACGCCCCCTGCACCCACCGATACGGATGTTCCAGTTAGCGCAACGGCTACATCACCTCCCCCTACCGACACGCCCGTACCACCGACAGATACACCAACGCCATCTCCATCGCCCACTGAACCCCCGACGCATACCCCAACCCCGACTAAAGAACCAGCCGCGCTGGAAGCGAATCAGGATGCCGTTTGCCGCATCGGCCCAGGGTTAGCCTTTAGCATTCGAAAATACTTGGTTGCAGGGGAAGAGGCAGCAGACGTTTCTGGCGTTGTGGATGCCGACCCAAAATGGTGGCTTATCACCCTCGCTTCCGATGATGATGTTTCATGCTGGATTGCAGATCAAGCCGTTACGGTTTCCGGAAATGTGTCCGCTCTCCCAATTTTAACTCCACCACCTTTGCCGACCGCCTCACCAGTTCCCACGCTGGTTGGTGGTGGGCTGTATTATTTCTTGATTGCTGAAAACACTGGCGGCCCGTTTGGTTGCGGCGACGGCATTGTCAGAGTTTATCCCGGCATCCCTCGGACAGGCAATTTCAGCCAAGATGTGGCTGCTGCTTTGAATGCTCTATTTTCTAATCATCAAAAATACTTCAACGGCTTTTACAATCCCATGTATGCTTCGTCTCTGCGAGTGGGTGATGTGGATAGGCCTTCTTCATCCGGAGGAGATACAAATATCCATCTTTCGGGCGATTTGGTCAGGCCAAAAGATAAATGCGAAAGCCAGCGTATGCACGATCAAGTTTGGCAGACCATTTATCAGCAATTCTCCGAATCAGGGCATGCGGTGATTCGGGTCAATCGTGGCCTTTTGGGCGATTTATTGGTTATTGGTAAATAGGATTGAAATTACTCAAAATGAAAAAACAACATGACCAGGATTTACTAAGATCTGATCACTTGATAGAGAACTCCTCTGAAGATGATCAAGCCCATTTAGCGGCATCTAATTCAATTGGCAGCTCAGAGAAGAATCCGCACTCTAGGCGAAAGTGGATACATACTGGAAAGTTAGTGCTTTTTATCATTAGCTTATATTTATTCATGTTGGCTATTGCTCTGATGAAAGATGGAGCGCGTGGTGTTGCTCCATTAGTGCGAGATTCGTTTTCTATAACCAATGCGGCCAATAGTTTAGGTTTTGGTTGGTTGTTTGCCTATATCATCATGAGTGGATCGCCAGTAGCCGCGGCAGCCTTATCATTTTTCGACGCGGGGGCAATTGACAAGTTAAGTGCTTTTGCTATGATAAATGGTAGCCGCCTGGGAGCTGGTTTCATTGTGCTATTTATTGGATTTTTGTATGTGCTGCGCGGCCGCGATCGGGCCACAAGTTTAAGCATGGGCGTGCTATCGCTAACTGTCACTGCTATTACTTATGGGCTCGGTTTTTTTCTTGGGGTGGTTATATTGCAAGCAGGCTGGTTTGATGGAATTCAATTTCATTCCGGAGCGCTGCTTATATCGGCTATTGATTTTATCGTTGTTCCTGTTACTGATCTGTTACTTGGCATATTGCCTGACTGGGCTATTTTTCTAGTTGGATTGGGAATCATTTTGCTTAGCTTTAAACTTTTTGATAAATGCTTGCCGCAGATGACCATTAAAGAGAGCCAGATTGGACGAATGTCGCGCTTGGTTTATCATCCTGCGGTGATGTTTTCTCTTGGAGCGCTGGTAACATTGATTTCCATGTCGGTGAGTCTCTCTCTCAGCATTTTAGTGCCTTTGAGCGAGCGCGGCTTTGTGCGACGTGAGAATGTGATTCCTTACATCATGGGTGCTAATATTACCACCTTTATAGATACGCTGTTGGCAGCCGTATTGCTGGACAATCCGGCTGCATTTACCATCGTCTTTGTCGAAATGGCTAGTATCTCGATTGTCTCCTTTCTTATATTGCTAACCGTATATCGTGGCTACCAAAAAACCATATTGAATTTTGTGACCTGGGTTACAATCAGCAATCGTAATCTGGCGATTTTTATGGTAGTTCTTTTTATAGTGCCTATTTTACTCCTGCTGGTATGAGGTAATTTATTATGAGTATTCTAATTGCTGTTTGTGATAAATCAAATGCTGAAACAGTTCTCCGCTTTGCTGCTCCTATTATTTGTCGAGCAGGTGAGTCTGTTGTTGTTCTAACTGTCATTGGACACGGAATGGACAATGCTTTACCCAAAACAGATATAATCCTAGCTGAATCCTGCCAACAATTACAGATTCCTGAAATACGCACTAAGGTTCGGAAAGGAAATCCGTATACAGAGGTACGGCGTGAGACTGAGATTGGCAACTACAACTTGGTCATTGTTGGGGAGTGGCCATCTAGTCGGTTGAGACGTGGCCTTTTGGCGTCTTCGGCGGTGCGTGTCGCGGAGCATATTCCATCTCTGACCATATTAGTCAAGCAAGAGGCTAGACCGATCCGCAGCGTTTTATTTTGCGATAGTGGAGATAAGAGTTCACCTATCCTTGACCGTTTTGCTGCCATCTTGAACGATTTAATGGCAGGGGATGGTGATGTCACCATTTTTCACGTCATGTCACAAATCAGCGCTGGCCCGGGCGTTAGAGGTAACCAACTGCGGGCCGGTGCTGACCAACTGATCCAAGAACATTCACCTGAGGGCGAGATTCTGGAACGCGACATCCAAAAATTAGAACATTTAGGTGTTCAACTTCATACCAAGGTGTCCCATGGCTTGGTGGTAGATGAAATAATAGCTGAATCCCGCAGAGGAGATTATGATCTGGTGGTTATTGGCGCTCATGCTGACGAAGGAATACGAGGGTTACTACTTGACAACTTGGCTCGTCAAATACTGATGCAAGTTGATCAGCCAGTCTTGATTGTACGCTGATCATTATTCGAATCCCAATAAATTAAAGGAGTCAAAAAACATGAATATAAGTGTAGACATTGTTATTTTTATTTTGGTTGGTTTTGCAGCTCAAGCCATTGATGGCAGCTTGGGAATGGCTTATGGCGTTAGTGCAAATAGCTTTTTATTGAGCACTGGGATTTCGCCTGTGGTCGCCAGTGCTAGCGTCCATGCTTCGGAGGTTGTTACCACAGCAATATCGGGGCTTTCTCATTGGCATTTCGAGAACACTGATAAAACTCTGATTAAGAAACTTATCATACCTGGAGTCATAGGTGGAATTGTAGGGGCTTATGCTTTATCAAATATCGATGGTAAAGCTATCAAACCTTATGTATCACTTTATTTAATTATTATGGGCATACGTATTTTCATTCTTGCGTTCAAAAAAAAGCCTCATTCTGAAAAGCAACTGCGCAATCGTTTTTTGTTCCCGCTGGGAGTTGTGGGCGGAGTATTCGATGCCATGGGCGGCGGTGGATGGGGCCCCATAGTGACTACGACGCTAATGGGACGCGGAAAGGAGCCTAGAAAAATAATTGGCTCTGTAAATCTGACAGAGTTTTTTGTCACAGCTGCCGAGTCAGCCACTTTTATTGCCACTATTGGGCTGACTAATTGGCAAGTGATTATAGGATTGATTGTAGGAGGAGCATTGGCAGCGCCTTTTGGAGCATTCGTAACCAAGAAAGTTCCCCACCGTGTAATGATGTTTTGTGTAGGTGGTGTGATTACTATTTTAAGCATTCGCACAATATTTATAAGTTTATATTAGTGTCTCTGCTGAGTGTATTGTATTTACAGGGATTGCTTTATTTGACTAAGGAATCGTGATTAAATAACTTTCCCATTTATCGGTTTCAAACCCGACAGGTTTTTAGTGGAATCTCATCCAAAAGCGGTCTCAGGTAGCCCAGATGCGCTTTTTCAAAGACGATTGTGAAAACCTGTCGAGTTTTATGCACAAGTTATTTAATTCTCATTCCCAATTAGCAGATAGTTTTCTTAGAAATTTTTTAGCGCACACCGAAAATCTCCTCAATTTGAGCGATTTTGTAAATCATGTTATTATTCGGGGTCGCTGGCTAATGGCCGGCACTTTCGTTGTATCTTATCAAAAAAACGGGAGAGCGTTTCAAGGTAATTGCTCAAAGTGTTAGTGGTGCGTTGGCGCGGTACCACGGGTTGACTAATATGATTTTGAGGTAACTGCTCAAAATGTTGGTGGTGTTGTCTAGCCCGCTTGAGCGGGCTTCGTAGGCTTAGCACGGTGCGTTAACGCCCGTGCGGGATTGGCTAACCGCTAATAGTGTTGATTTTATGAAGCAATTGTTGATTCTGCGCTGCCCGCAGGGCGGTAAACCGACC
>JAYELX010000493.1:0-7107 GCA_034717875.1 Chloroflexota bacterium
ATAGGGTGTCAAGATTTCTCTCTGATTCGTGGAAGAGCGCGTTGCATCTCGAAGATGCGCTGCGCGACGGGTTGACCAAGAATCCCCTTTAATAACCCGAAGTGCAATACATTTTCAAAATGCATTGCACTTCTATCGCTACTTGACTAACATGATTTTGATTAAATACCTAATTTTGCCCCGCTAAATTGATAAACTGATCAACCACATTTCGCAACGTTGGTTCCGGCAGTGCGCCAGTTTGTTGATGGACAACCTTGCCATCAGCGACAAACAACATATTTGGGATACCTTGCACATTGAATTTGGCAGCCCACTGTTGGTTCTCATCGGTATTGACTTTGGCTACGATTAATTTGCCGGCATAATCATTGGCAATATTTTCCAAAGCTGGGCCAACCATTTTGCAAGGGCCGCACCACGGTGCCCAAAAGTCAACTACGACGGGCAACTCGGATTGCATTACTGTTTTCTCAAAAACATTATCATTGACATGAATTGGTTCGTTAATCATTATTATCTCCTATATTCTAAATTTGTTCTATGCTTTGATCATCTCATCGGGCGCGAAAATGCGATACTTCGATGTAATTTTTGCGCTTTTACCCAACATGGCGCTGGCCGAACAATACTTGTTTTCGGAAAGCCGAATAGCCTGCTGCACAGCTTTATCACTCAAATCTTGCCCCCAAAGTAAATACTCGATTTCGATTTCAATATATACTTTAGGATGCTCATCAGCGCGCTTTGCATGAATCTTGACGCGTAAATTGTCCAAAGCCTGCCGTTTCTTGCGCAATATATGAGCGACATCGACACCGGTACAACCAGCCAAACCCGCCAGAAGCAACTCCATGGGGGAAATTCCTGGCTTACCGTCTAACATGCCCATTTGGACGCGGCCACCAGCCTCGTTCTCAGCTATAAATGTTAAATCACCATGCCACTCAGCAACTATAGTTTTATAATCGTCCATCGCGAAACAACTCCTTGGAAACATCCTTTACTTAACGTTCCCTATTAAACCACGCTTATCTTGGAATTATGTTAACATTTACGGTTTGCGAATTGTGGATTGCGGAAAATCCGTATTCCGAAATCGAATCTACGGTATAATCGCGGCCATGAAATTCGACTTCGCCAGCCAACAAATCAACGATTATAAAGTTGTAACTCCCGTTTACGAGGGGCCGTTAGACTTGCTGCTTCAACTGATTGAGCAAGCCGAACTCGACATCACCAAGCTGGCCCTCGCTCATGTCACGAATCAATATTTGAGTCATATTCGTAGTTTAGCCTCACAGATCCCCGAGCAGGTTTCGGCATTTTTGGTCATCGCGGCGAAATTGCTGCAAATCAAGTCCGAGGCCTTGTTGCCGCGTCCACCAGTACGCGAAGAGGACGAGGAAGACCCCGGTGAGGCTCTCGCCCGCCAACTCCTGGCTTACAAACGCTACAAACAAATCGCCGACATTCTCGAAGAGCGCGAATCTGCCGGGCTGCGCACCTATTTGAGATTGGCTGCCCCCCCCAAAGTACAGGGAAAAGTCGATTTTGGAGATTTCATGTTAGCGGACTTGTTCGAACTTGCCAAAGATGTTTTCTCCCAAGTCGATGACCAACCGGCCCTGGGCACCGTCGTCTCGGCCCCTCGGGTGACGATCCGCGAGAAAATCAGCCACATCGTTCAAATCTTAAGAAAACGCGCCCGAACTACTTTCGACCAATTGCTGACTACGAAGCAATCCCGCCTGGATATCGTGGTCACGTTTCTAGCCATGCTGGAGTTGGTCAAACGCCATTTCGTCCAAGCCCAGCAAGAGACTCTCTTCGGTGAAATCTCGCTGGAGACGGCCAACGGCTGGGATGATGAAGTTGATTTCGAGTTGGAGTTTGGGGAATGAACACGCCAGACAATGTTATAATAACTACGTAACGGTTATTCTTAAGGAGGTGAATTGCAATGTCCACAACTACACATACAACAACCATTCCAAAAGTAGCCCTACGAGCACTAACGGAACTTACAGGCGAGCCTCGGCTTGACGTAGCGCTGCTTATTACTTTGCAAGACGCCATCGAGCATCGCTTGAATAAAATCAATGCAACCATCCACGATTACGAGCAAAAATACAGCATGTCTTATAAACAGTTCCAAGCCCGTGGGCAGGATAAAACCATACCCGATCAGTTTTCTTATGACGTAGAAAAAGATTATTTAGAATGGGATGGTTTGATAAGTCGCAAGAAAAAGCTTGAGCAAATTTCCCAATGGCTGATATAAACGCATTTGCTTTTACCCGCGCTGTACAAGTTATTTGCGATAGTTCCGATCTTGTTGTCTCCTATGACATTCAAATTCTGGATGATACGGTAGTAAAAATGCGCGTCATCCTGACGAATGGTACTTTTATTGATGTATTTCATAACGCAGATTCGGGGAAACGTTCTTACGCCCTTATTGAAGAAGCAGTTCGTGTCTTTGGGGCCGACAATGCCTTTATAGGTTGGCACATTCATCCTTTCGACAACCCCAGCCAACACATTCCATCAGCAGAGATTTCCTTTGACCAATTCATGGTTTTAATAGAAGATCATTTTGCCAAAAAACAATAGAGGCAGTAGCGTAAAAGGCACTCTGTCTAGCCATGCTGGAGCTGGTCGAGCGGCACTTCGTCCAAGCCCAGCAGGAGACCATCTTCGGTGAAATTTCGCTGGAAGCGGCCAATGGCTGGGATGATGAATTTGATTTCAAGTTGGAGTTTGGGGAATAACATTGAATAAGTTGCTCAAAATAGAAATGTGCATTGCATCTGCTCTTGATGCATTGCACATTGGATCGCCAGAAAACATACTTTATTTACCACGCCGCAGGTGCAACGCACTTCCAAAGTGCAATGCACCTGCTAAAATTTTCACAACAGGAGAATCACATCGGTGAAATCTCGCTGGAAACGGCCAATGGCTGGGATGATGAAGTTGATTTCGAGTTGGAGTTTGGGGAATAGCAGAGTGGCTTTGACAAGATTGACAAGATAAGCAGGATTTTAAACGTAAAAGGCGCACCCAAACGGGTGCGCCTTTTTGGCTTCATTCAAGCTTTTTTAGCCACCTGGAATTGTTGTATGAGTCTCTGAAGGTGTAAGCGTAAATGTTTCGGTAACATCGGACGTGTTTGTTGGTGTAGGTGTATCGGATGGAATCGGCGTGTCTGACGGTGTTGGTGTGTCGGATGATGTTGGCGTATCCGTCGGTGTAGGCGTATCGGTAGGTATGTCTGTATCCGTAGGAGTCGGTGTATCCGTGGGGATATCCGTATTTGTAGGCGTGTTCGAAGGCGTGGGGGTATCAGACGGCGTGGGCGTATCTGTTGGTATGGGCGTATTCGAAGGGATCGGCGTCCCGGTTGGTTCAAGGTAATCCAACTCAGCTATCACTGTGCAAACAAGTCCACTGGCATATTCAAAGGTTAGATTCGTCAGATAATGTCCATAGGGAGCGAAATCCGTACCTGAGCTATCAAAATCCGCCTCCCACCTGGCATGATCGCTCGCGCTCAGTACCGGGACAGGTGCTGTTGGCGCTTGATCAATAGGCGATGTGTCTAGACACGTACCTCCGTTCACGTCCCAATAATACTGATAATCAAAGCGTAAATAATCCACACAAGAATCGCCTGCACCAGGTCCAGCCGGCCATTCGAAATGCGAATCGGTAAAATCAGCATCATCGAAATTATCGTTTTGAACATAGAAACGGAACTCGTCACCACCTGACATACCCGGATTATATGCGTACAAATTGCTGCAATCAGGCGTAGGTGTGGCAACAACGCGACCCTGGGCCGTTACCGAAAGGGAGCAGCCGGTATCAAAATTGAGAATAATACCGAAGTCTTCGGGCTGCACGCCCCAGACATCTCGCATCTCCCATTCATCTTCTCCTGACCAGTCAAAATCCACTTGAAAAGTATCAGTATCTCCAACATCAAGAGCACCAGGCTGTTGCCACGTCCCCTCCACCAGAGTGTTCGTATTAGAAGCATAATCATTCCCATTCCAAGCTGTGTACCATTCCCATTTAAACCAATCTGTATGCAGTGTAGAAACCCCAATGGCTTCACTGTAGGCATCAGCGTAATCCCAATCAAAGTCAATGCTGGTCAGATTGGCAGGGATAATATCGTTATTAGTAGCGTCTATACTAACACGATTCCACCCACTGCTGAACGAGAAATCACCAATGGAATACTGACTGCAATCCGGGGTGGGCAGGGCCTGCGGGCTGGCGCTGCGCTGGAGCACACAGCCATTTTCGAAGTTAATCGTAATGCCAAAGTCGTCGGACAGCATGTGGGTCTCGAAGTCGCCCGATTCCCCATCAAAATCGGCGCGGAAGGTTTGCGTATCACCTGGCCCAATATCTGGCCCAGGTGAGCCGTAATCTCCCGGGAAGGTGCCAGCGTGATCGGATGAAGTATTGGTATTTGAGTCGTAATCCCAAATGCTACCATTACCATCTCCCCACATATAAGTTCCATCCCACTTGAACCAATCAAGTTTCAATTCATCGCCTGGGTCGGTTATAACGTCATAACCCTCAGCGTAATCCCAATCGAAATCAACCCCGCTAACGAAAGTACCAAAGGTATCTCCGTTGGTGACATTCAATTCGACAATTCCCCAACTGTTGGGAAATGTAAAATCTCCCATGGAGTATAAGCTGCAATCGGGCGTGGGTGTTGGTAATGGAGTAGGGTCTAATCGCAATTCGCAGCCATTATCAAGTTGGAAAACAACGCCAAAGTGTTCGGGACCCATGCCCCAACTCGAAAATGATGTACCACCGTCCCAATCTACGTCGAAAAGCACTGAATCTGCGGCACTCAAAGTATATGTAGATGCAGCATTTGTGGGAGAATCGTAATCATTTCCCCCATAAAACGTAGTTGAGCCCCACTGGAAATAATCCACTCTGATATTATCATATCCATTACCATGCCCCCAATGCCAGGCGTTGGCCCAATCCAGGCTAACAGAGCTAATACCCACATCATCTGGGGCAGTGTTATTAACGGTCACACTGTAATTATCGCCCCCTTCCCTGCTGGTGGTTGCCCCGCTCAGATTATACAAGCTGCAATCAGGCGTTGGCGATGGGGTAGGCGAGGGCGTAGTGGTAGCGGTATTGGTAACCGTAGGGGAAAGGGTGGGCGAAGGTGTGTCTGTCCACGCCGCTGCCGCGGTAATGCCACCTGCAACGCTGACCACCCGCGAGGTGCGGAATTTTTCGACGATGCCTTCTCGCCACGCGCTCAGGTCAAGAGAAGGCCACACACTTGAGATGAAGGGCAAGATCATAGGATGGTTGTAGCTGACCACCACGCGCACGCGATCCCCAGGAGCGGCGGGATCATCCATCAATGTGCCGCCTGTATCCTTGCACAAAGGGATATCATAGTTGACTTCATCATAGACGAAACGCTCACTGCAAACCGTAACATGGTAGTAGCCCTTTTCGTCGGTTTGACCAATATCAGCAAGGCTATGGCTTAGAAGATAATTGAGGTAATTTCCAATGACGGTATCATCGATAGATATCCCAGCCGCTCCAGATCTAGCTGCATCTTGAATGGAGGGCAATCGCGCCCAGTCTGCTAAATCTGCAGTCATCTCATCGACATCTTCGCGCTCAACGCCAGCGTTATCTTCGGCGTATTTATACGATATCACGCAATCTATAGGTTCGGGGCCATCAGGAGGATCGTCGTCGTCCCAGGTGTCGGCGGTCGAATAATCGCCTCCTAAGGCGGCTACAGCATCATCGCAATACTGCTCATCAAACCCACCGGTGACGGCATAACGGAGTCCCAACCGGGCCGAGTTTTGAACCGCCATCCAGGAAAATACCAGGCGTCCAAACTCGATGGTGCCAAATAATAATAATAACAAAACTGGCAAGGCGAGTACAAATTCGACCATAGCCTGACCAAATGTTTTTGGGCGGAGGGAACGAAGTATCCGTTTCATGGTATTTTCCTTAATATGAAATCCGGGTATAAATTCGAGCAGCGATACTTTCAAAAATCTGGTTAAGATAAGATGAGCCAGGGGCGTAGTAATAATTACCACACTGTTCTTGATGAGGGCTAGCAGCACAGGGGTCGTTCAGACGAGTGCCCTCATCGCCAACATTGGCCATGTAGCGCAATAAATCTTCGCCCACATAATTGGTAGCAGCATCGGCTGCCTGTCCCAAGCCGATACTATAAATGGCGATATCGTTGCCCGTGATCGGTTCATTGGCATTGGTGGATGCGGTCAAGGCGACCTCATCAACCATGTCGTAGGCATAATCTTCGACATCATAATAAGGCGAGCTGGAGCCATCACCCACCCAGGTTGCGCCGGGGGGGCATTCAGTGGCATCAGCGTGATAAGGGCCGCAATGACGTGTAGACGAATCTCCGTCCTGGCACCAAGTAATGGAAGCGGATGTATCAAAACAATAACCCTGGGTGTAAAAAGCATCCACCTCGGGGGGGATATTACTCACATTGGTGACGCCGTCAGTTAGAAAGGCGATCACCCAAACACTATTTGGCCTGGCGTTTTGCTTTAGAATGATCCCGGCTGCACGAATACCACAACCTATGCAAGTAGACAGGTATGAGTCATTCACAAGTACTCCCGTACAACTACCGGTATTATCGTCCCGAGCACCTAAGCAGCCATCACTGTCAAGGTCAAAAGGATGAACGCCCGGCTGGCCTGGAACGCCAACAGGGCCAAAATCATCGGCGTTGATATCATCATGAAGAGGAATGGCATCAATAGCGGTTTTAACGGCAGCGAAATCTCCATTCAAGTTGGAATATTCCGCATCAAAATCAAAGTTCACCACAGCGATCTGATCATAGCCTTCGAACATGGCGTCAACCAAAGACTTGGCAGCATCTTTGGCCGATTTAAACGGCTCACAGTTCGGTTCACAGGTAGCAGGATTAAAATTTCCAGGCACATAGGTGTAAGGCTCCCCATCATCTTCACTGGCCATGGATTCAGACGAGTCAATTACAATAACCAAATCTACGGTAGCGGCCTCGCC
>JAYELX010000493.1:7207-9103 GCA_034717875.1 Chloroflexota bacterium
AGTTCGGTTCACAGGTAGCAGGATTAAAATTTCCAGGCACATAGGTGTAAGGCTCCCCATCATCTTCACTGGCCATGGATTCAGACGAGTCAATTACAATAACCAAATCTACGGTAGCGGCCTCGCCAATCGCATGCGTCGTCAGGGGGATGCTTTCGACACCAAATAAACTCAAGAAGTAGACAGGCACGTCTTGGGTTGCCTGCACCCAGGCCATCTTTCGGGCGCTTTCGCCAGCATCAGGGCAAGCGGCATCAAATTCAGCTGGTATACTCGGGGCATCATCACAAATATAAGCTTCCAAAGAAGTGATATCGGTGACGTTGTGAAAGGCCAACATCTCCCGGGCTGCCTCCGTGATCTGGGTTTTGCGTTCTGAGTAGGTCAAACTTGGATTTTTGATATTATTTGCAGCGGCGACAGCAGCCGTATCGACAGCCCGCTTCAACTGAGTATAGGTGATATAAACAGAGCCAATGTCGGTAACCATGCCCACAAAAGCCAGGAGAGCAGTAAATGAAATAACCATGATCACCAGCACCTGCCCGCGTTCGGAGGTGTCGCCCGTTTTTGAATTTATAAAACGTATCAGAGACTTTCTTTTAGATTGTAATTTAGATAAACATTGTATGATCATATTCATCAATAATGGGGGATGGTTCATTTGGTTGTGAAAAGTGTCAAGATATTTTCTGCTCTCTCGTTCCCTCACCCCAGCCCTTGCTTTGCATGCTTCGCATCCCAAAGGGAGAGGGAGTCCGACTCCCCTCTCCTTGTGGGAGAGGGGTTGGGGGTGAGGGAGGCATAATTTACCACCGAGCGTCAAATTATGGAATCGGCGTTGGGGTCGGTATAGCCTCAAAAGACGGCATGATCGTGTAGGCGTGCAAACGAAGCGGGTCAGGGATAAAATCCGACAAAATTGGGAGGCCCAACACTTGCTCATAACAATACCAGAGTTCAACCATGACCAAGCCGCGCTCCGTTGGAGCGCCCGTCTCGAACATAGACTCAATCTCGGCATTTGTCATAAACGGCGTAGAGCGGACGACATTGCCATCGCAATCCTTGGTCCAGCTCTCGCTGCCTGACCAGTTATCGCTGGCTGTAGAAAGCGACCAAACGCCATCGCTGTTAGGGTCAGCGGGAACGGGGGGATCGGCACTGAAGTGAGGCCATCGATCAGTCACAACATCGCCTGCAATTGTAAAAACTGTAATAGTGACATCGTCCCGGTCTGTGTCCATGGGCATGTTGGGGTTAAAGCCTGTATCGATGATTATGCAGGCAGTATCAAAATAAAAATGAAGGGGAGCATCGCTGCAAGCGGCATCAGGAAGATTGCTTCCGGGAGCATCAAGGCTAAAAGGATCACGCTTGGAGGCGAAACGGGCGGCCTCGCGCGTCAATTGGAGCGCGGTCATATAAGAATACGCGTAAAAGCCAATCTCCACCAAGCCCGCTATCAGCATCAACAACACGGGTAAAATCAAGGTTAGTTCAACAAAACTCTGCCCATTCTGGACTTTAAGTCTCCACTTTCTATTCATGTTGGCAGTCTACCATTAAATCTCATCTGTAACAAATCTTATACTTATACGTTAACATAAGTTTAAGGGATTTATAGGAAATGCAAACCCTACTATAGTACTAAAATACTGATCTTATCAAAAGTGTAAGTATATTTCTAGCTACCCGACACTTTGGTAAAAGTAAAAAACATAGAACGCGGATTTGGCGGATGCAGCGGATAAACGCGGATTAAAGACTTTAAAAATAGTTTAAATCCGCGCAAATCTGCCTAATCAGTGTCATTCGCGTTCTATTGATGGAGCGAATTTTAAAACTGTCAGGTGGCTAGATTCGTTTATTCACTTTATATTCGTTGACGGTATC
>JAYELX010000494.1:0-8992 GCA_034717875.1 Chloroflexota bacterium
GGGGGGTGCGGGCGTTGAGCGCACCCCCCCCCCCCCCCCCCCCCCCCCCGCCCCCCCCCCCCCCCCCCCCCCCCCCGGCCGGCCCGGGGGGGGGTAGGGGTGAGGTTGAGGTAGTAGCCCTGATCAAGCCCCAATTCGAGGCCTCACGCCGCGAGGCTGCTCGCGGAAAGGGCGTGATCCGTGACCCGAAAATCCATCAGCGAGTGTTGCGAGAAACTCTGGCTTTTGCAAGGCAACAGGGCTTCGACGTGCGCGGCCTGACAAAGTCCCCGTTGGTTGGGCCGAAAGGGAATATCGCATTTTTCGTCTGGTTGGTGTGGCCGGGGGAATGATGATAACCGTTCACTTTCCACCCCCCTCAATCCCCCCGCCACGGGGGGAAGCGGAAAAACTCTCCCCCCGCCACGGGGGGAAGTTGAAAAGCTCTCACCTCGCCATGGGGGGAAGCTGGAGGGGGGTGAATAATTACAAATGATGAGATAATATGATAAAAAAAGACCGCATGTTTTATCGCTTTTGCATCTACGGATTTTTGAAGAATCTGAGGTTTTTCGACCCGTTCATTATCCTGATTTTCCGTGAGGCCGGGCTTAGTTTTTTGCAGATTGGTTTTCTGTACTCCATCCGTGACGTGGCAACGAACATACTTGAAATTCCCACTGGGGTGTACGCTGACGCTTTTGGGCGCAGGAAATCTATGCTAATGGCCTTTTTGGCGTATATTTGTTCGTTCGTGATTTTTTATCTGTTTTTTGATTTTTATGCCTACGCCCTGGCGATGATTCTCTTTGCTTTTGGCGAGGCCTTCCGCTCGGGGACGCATAAAGCTTTGATTTTCGAATATCTACACATCAACAACATGCAGGATTTGAAAGTTGCTTATTACGGCCGCACGCGCGCGGCTTCGCAATTGGGTTCAGCCGTAAATGCTCTGATCGCAGCGGCTTTGGTCGTTTACTCGGGGGGATATCGTTATATGTTTATCGCATCTACAATCCCCTACCTGCTGGATTTTTTCAATTTGATGGCCTATCCCAAAGAATTGGATGGCGAGCTGGTACAAATCGAAACGGGAGCAGTAGCGGCTCAACTCAAGACGACGGTGAAGGTGTTTGGAAAAATTTTCACCGATTTAGACGCCATGCGGGCGATTTTCAACAGCTCCAGTTTTTCAGCTATGTTCAAAACGACGAAGGATTATCTCCAACCCGTGTTGGCCGTTTTCGCCCTCTCGTTACCGTTTTTCGCATTTGCGGATGAGGTCAAACGCGAGGCAATCATTATTGGGGTGGTCTACAGCCTAATCCATCTGCTCACCAGTTATGCCTCCCGCAGAGCCGATCGTTTTAGCGAACGTTTCGACAGCCTGACGCTGGCCATTAATATAACCTTCCTTGTGGGGGCTGGATTTTTATTCCTGTCAGGCGTATCAACCTGGCAGAATCTGGCGGTTATTTCCGTGCTTGTTTTCCTGGGATTTTACGCCCTCTACAATCTGCGCAAACCCATGAACGTTGCCTTCATCAGCGACCGCATCGAGCAAAACGTCATGGCCTCGGGGCTGTCGGTCGAGTCGCAGTTTACGACCATCCTGGTGGCAATTTTCTCTCCTCTCATGGGCGCGCTGGCCGACGGTCTGGGAGTCGGCGCGGCCCTGGCTATTTTCGGCGCGGGCATGTTGCTGCTTTATCCTTTCGCTCGGGTGGAAACTTAGTTGATTCGCTGACTCGCTGACGTGTGCGCTAAAATATTGTTGGTGCGTTTTGGATGAGGAAGTTGGGGAACAGAAGTTCAAGAAAACAGGTAATCAAGTGAGGAGCAAATTGGATAGCAGCTATTTGGATTCGGTTTCATATTCAACCAACTGCTCTTTTATAAAACGGTCGAAATCAGATTCGTAGTTTTGGTCTTGTTTAATTCTATATGTTTTATATTCTGTTTTGGCGAGGGCTTTAGCTACTTTGGTAGAAACATTGCCGAGGTTTTGTAAAATCTCGTAGTCATTGAATTCTAGAAAAGCGTCCAATTTCTCAATCCAGTCTTTCATTTTCATTGGCGTTTGCTTTTCGGCTTGGATTTCCGCGTAGTCCAAGTACATAGATACGATCCTGTTTAAATGTCTTAACTCATCTTCAGTTAGATAATTTTTAGCAATAACTGTATCATATTGTAAAATTTTGCCTTTTGGGGCATTCTTCCAGGTTTTTAGGCCCATGTTAGGTTTTGAGCCGTCGGCTCTGATAGAAATTAACTCCGCGGCGGTTTTTCCTGTTATAGCCCAATGTAGCTTATTTTGAACGGTGGCGAAAAACATTCTGCTTTCATCGGCTTTAGAGTCATAATCTATGCTGCATTGAGCATATATATCCGTGATCTTCTGATAAAATCTTCGCTCTGATGCCCGTATCTCGCGAATTTTCTCAAGTAATTCTTTAAAATAGTCTTTGCCAAAACGACTGCCTTGTTTCAATCTTCTGGTGTCAATAGCAAAACCTTTGATAATGTAATTGCGCAAAACCTTGGTCGCCCAAATACGAAATTTTGTAGCCTGTTTTGAGTTAACTCGATAGCCAACGGCGATGATGGCGTCAAGATTGTAGAAATTGGTTTGATATACTTTACCGTCCGAGGCAGTATGTTCCATTTTGGAACATACTGCTATTTCATCTAGTTCACCTTCAGTAAATATATTTTTCAGATGTTTTGTTATTGCGGGCCTTTGAACTCTGAATAACCGCGCCATCCTTTTTTGCGTCAGCCAGACGGTCTCATCTTTAAAGTAGACTTCTACTTTCACATCGCCTTCAGGCGAGGCGTACATAATAATATCTGACCTGGGAAATTGATTAACACTTTTTTTCATAAGTTGTCCCTCTGTCCTTTTTATCAAAAAGATCGAACATTTGTTTCAAGCATTTTACGGGAAAACCTATCTTTTTGCAAGTAGGGACAAGGTGTTTTGTATGCGGGAATGTTGTTGAGGTTTTAGTTTTTATCTAAGTGCAGTTATGTTCAACTGCTTCTGGGGTAGCATCAACTTTCACGATTTAACCTCGGGGATTGGACATATTGCTTTGGTCACAAAGTTCGTCGGAGCTGGAGATCATCCTAGAGTGTGGAACGAAAAAGTCCTATGAATATTTAACGGCACTTTAACGCCCACCTTGCTGACTCGCTGCCTCGCTGATTCGAGGTATACTACCCACCGCCCATGAAACCAAAAACCCCAACCCCAAACCAGAGTGACTGGCGCCGCATCCTCGCTGGTGTAATCGTCAGCTTATTAGCACTATTTCTGCTCTTCCAATTTTTCGATTGGGACGAAGTCGTGGATGTGTTACTGCGTGCTGAGTGGGTCTATCTTTTGCTCGTGCCTCCCGTTTGCATTCTATCTTATATTCTTCGAGCCATTGCCTGGCGCACAATGTTAAAAGAAGCAGTCCCTCTTCGACAAGTATTTCTAACTATGAATACAGGTTACTTGCTCAATAATATCCTCCCGTTTCGTCTGGGCGAATTAGGGCGAGCTGTTTTATTGGGGCGTGACGGCCTCGGCTTCTGGCGGGTATTTTCTACCATTTTGATCGAACGCGCCTTCGATTTGATTCTAGCCGCGGGACTCCTTTTGGGCACACTTCCCTTTGTATGGGATTCGGCGCATTCCGGGCAAGTAGCGTTGCTGGTTGGCAGCGTTGTTATTTTAGGCTTGTTGGCTCTCTATCTTTTAGCACGCAACAAAGAATGGGCTATCGCACAGTTCGAACGCTTCGTTGAGCGTTGGCCTTTATTATCGCGAATAGGCAAAGACCGCCTGGAAGCATTTCTCGAAGGGCTGGAAACCCTGACATCACTGGGACGTTTTCTGCGTGTGTTGGGCTGGATGCTTTCTAGCTGGGCTTTAGCCATTGTGGTGCAATATCTAATCTTGCGTTCGTTTTTCCCCGACGCCAAAATTTTATATGCCGCCTTTGGCCTGGGTTTTTCTTCCCTGGGTGTCGCTGTGCCCTCCTCCCCGGGCTATATTGGCGTTTACGAGGCCGTGTTGGTGGCCGCTTACGCCTTGTTCGATATTCCCACCTCGACAGCCTTTGCCCACGCGCTGACAGCTCATTTGTTATACATTGTCATTACCGGCATTTTCGGAACTTACGGATTGATAAATAGTGGTGAAAGTTTGGGGCAAATATTCGAACGAGTCAGAAATATTAGTATTTTAGGCTGAACGCATTGTATTGGATGTAATTATTCCCCACAGCTCCCTCGCTACAGGAGGAGAGTTTTTCAGCTTCCCCCCGTGGCGGGGGGATTGAGGGGGGTGGGGAGTGAACGCATTTTCATTGGAGATGATCATGTCGAAACATTTTTTGATTAGCGGAGGGGCCGGTTTTATCGGCTCCAATTATGTGGATAGATTATTAACTCGCGGCGAGCGCGTGACTGTGTATGATAATCTCTCACGGGCGGGAGCAGCGTCAAATGTGGCCTGGTTAAAAGACTCCCATGGGAGAGGCTCATTTCAATTGGTAGTGGGGGATACCCGTGATGCCGCCTTGCTGGCCACGGTTGCCCGTAACGCCGACGTGATTGTGCATCTGGCCGGACAAGTGGCCGTGACAACTTCGGTACTTCATCCCCGCGAGGATTTCGAAGCCAACGCCCTGGGCACTTTCAACTTGCTCGAAGCGGCGCGTCTCTCCGAGCGCAATCCGATTGTGTTGTACGCCTCCACAAATAAAGTCTACGGCGGCATGGAAGGAGTTTCCGTAGTGGAAGGTGAAACCAGCTATTCCTACGCCCATCTACCCCAGGGTGTGCCCGAAACCCAGCCATTGGACTTTCACTCCCCCTACGGTTGCTCCAAAGGGGCAGGGGACCAGTACGTTCGAGATTATCAGCGCATTTATGATCTCCCCACCGTAATTTTGCGTCAGAGTTGCATTTACGGCCCGCGTCAATTTGGCATTGAAGATCAAGGCTGGGTAGCCTGGTTCGTGATTGCCGCAGCCCTGGGGAAACCGATCACCATTTACGGTGATGGCAAACAGGTGCGTGATGTTCTCTTCGTAGATGATTTACTGAACGCTTACGATGCCGCCATCAAGCACATTGATGTAGCCGCGGGACAAGTTTATAATATCGGCGGCGGCCCTGAAAACACCCTTTCGATTTGGCGAGAGTTCGGCCCCTTGTTGGAAGATATGCTGGGGAAAAACATCCCCGTCACCCGCGCCGATTGGCGGCCCGGCGATCAGCACATCTACGTCTCCGACATCCGCAAAGCCGAGCGTGAGTTGGGCTGGCGACCAAAAATCGGCGTCGAAACTGGCATCCGCCGCCTATTCGATTGGGTAAATACCAACCGTCACCTGTTTCCCTGACTCATGAGAGTTGTGCATTGCATCTGCTCTTGATGCATTGCACATCGTGTTGCCATAAAGAATCCTGTATTTACATTCACCCAATTCCCCAATATCCCACCCATGAAAGTCCTCACCGTTCTGACCTACTACCGCCCCCACACCAGCGGACTTACCATCTACGTTGAGCGTCTCTCGCGAGCCCTGGCAAAAAATGGACATCAAGTCACTGTGCTTACATCTAAATATGACTCCGATTTACCCCGCCGAGAGACCAAAGATAATGTTCGGATTGTGCGCGCTCCAGTACTTTTGCGCGTCAGCAAAGGCGTCATCATGCCCACTTTTGGATACCTGGCCTGGAAACTGGCCCTGGAACATGATGTCATTCACTTGCATTTGCCACAGTTTGATGCTGCTGGGGTGGCCTTGCGCGGGCGAATTCTACGTAAGCCGACGGTGATCACTTATCATTGTGATTTGGAGCTGCCGCCCGGATTATTCAATTGGTTCGTGAATCAGGCCGTATTGCGGATGAACGATTTGGCGGGTTTGTTTGCCCACAAAATCTCAGCTTACACAGATGATTTTGCCAGCCACTCGCCGTATTTGCAGAGATTTTCTGGTAAAGTGAGAGTTATTTTGCCCCCGGTGGAATTGCCAGATGTGAGTCAAGATAACGTGGCCGCGTTTGGCGAGCGGCATAATCTCGAAAAACGTAGCCCTATTATCGGCATGGCCACACGCTTTGCATCCGAAAAGGGCGTTGAAGTTTTGTTGGACGCATTGCCGCGGATATTGGAACAGCATCCCAACGCGATGGTGCTCTATGCTGGTCAGTATCGAGACGTAATCGGCGAAGAAGCATATTTCGAGCGTCTATTCCCCCGCATTCAACGCTATCAGGTTGAGGGGCAATGGGTCTTTCTCGGGGTGCTGACCCCCGCCCAAATGTCGGCCTTTTATCCCAATTTAGATGTGCTCGTGGTTCCAAGTTTGAACTCGACAGAGACCTTTGGATTGGTACAGATCGAAGCGATGATGCGGGGGACACCCACCGTGGCCTCCAATCTGCCCGGCGTGCGGCAGCCCCCACAAATGACGGGCATGGGCGAAGTCGTCCCCATCGGGGATGCCGACGCCCTCGCCGAGGCGATGCTGAGAATATTCGCTCACCCGGAACAATATCAGGGCGACCCGGATGAAGTCGCGCAGATATTTGACCCTCGAACTAACGCCGCAGCGCATGAAAAATTATATGGGCAATTGTTGGAGAAGTTTGGGTGTGGAAAAATAGTTGAACGGTAAGTCAGGAATCAACGTATCAGGAATCAGTGAATCAGTGAATCAGGGATCAGTGTATCGGGAATCAGTATGTCGGAGAGCAGTGTGTAGGGGATTGATCTTTTTTTGTCTGTTTTCCTGATACCTGATACCTGGTCAACTGGTCTACTGAGCTCTGATTCTTTAGCTGTGACCGGTCTCCTGACCGAGTCACCCGCGTGGGTCAGGGCCGGAGGCATGTTACGCGAAGACCGGTTCGAGCTACCCAAAAATATTGAGATGATAGTGGTTTCCTGCCACTTGATTTACTGATTCCTGGTTTACTGATCCCTAGTTCACTACTTCTCGACCCTCAGGAATCACATCAAAGCCCTGCTCGGCGAAGTGCTTGTCGAAAGTGAAAGCTTTGCGAATCCCCAAACGGCGCATGGTGGCGAACGCGGTCAAATCTACCAGACTCAGACGTCGGCGGTCATAGCGAAGTAAGGCTTCTACAGATTGGGTGTGTTGATCATGATCTAACCATTCGACTTGAAGTATTGGCACCATGTCATTGTAGAACGCGCGTATAATATCTAAACCGTGTCGTCTTTGAATCAGAGCGGTTGTTTCTAGGAGGATGTAATTGTTGCAAAGAATGCGCTCATTCTTGTCGAGTAAGTCGATCCATATTTTTGCGGCTTGAGTATGGTATTGATCTTCTTTACATAATACGGCGATAATCGCGGAGGTATCAATCAGTATCATCGTCACTGCTTATCTCGGCATAAATTTCCGCAAGGTATTTATCGTGATTAATGGAAACATCGGTTGCCCCATCGACATCACTGGCGATTCCGATAACGGACAACGCTCGTTGCTTCTGTTCTTCTCGGCTTGGTTCTTTCGTTTTCTGCACCAGTAAATCCACGCTCTGACGAACCAATGCCGCCATCGAGATGTTATACTCGGCAGCCGCTTCACGCAAAAACTTGTGTTGCTCTTCGGTTAATTGAATCTGTGTTCGAATCATTATATCGCTCCAGGTGTAATCGCTTTGTAGAAAGTGATGTAAGTATACCATGAAAATGAAATCTAATTCTCAATCCAAAGATTATCTCTGGCTGCATCTCCGTGACTTGCCCTACTTCCGGGCTTTGCTGCGGGCGGTGGAAGCGCGATTTTACGATGATATTGATCTCCCCGCTCCGGTGCTGGATTTGGGCTGCGGGGACGGGCATTTTGCTGACATCACCTTCGAGCAGCGATTGGACGTTGGCATTGATCCCTGGTGGCGGCCATTGCAGCAGGCACACAGGTGCGATGCCTATCAGGATGTCGCCCAATCAGACGGGGCCACGATGTCCTTTCCCGATGCCCATTTTGCCAGCGCGGTGAGTAACTCCGTTTTGGAACATATCCCTCACATTGACGCGGTTTTGCTCGAATTGGCTCGCGTGCTCGAACCGGGCGCGCCGTTAATTTTTTGTGTGCCCAATCACAATTTCTTGAGATTTCTCTCGGTGGGGCGTGCCTTCGATAGAATCGGTCTGCGCCCGCTGGGGAACGCTTACCGGGAATTTTTCAATCGCATCTCCCGTCACCATCACTGCGACCCGCCCGAGGTGTGGAAATCACGTTTGGAGCAAGCAGGCTTTCAGATCGAGCGTTGGTGGCATTATTTCTCCCCCGCAGCGTTGCGAGTGCTGGAGTGGGGCCATTATTTCGGCGTGCCTGCCTGGGTCAGTCATGCCATCACCGGCCGCTGGATTATCGCTCCCACGGCCTGGAATCTTGCCCTTACCCGCAGGCTGGTGCAGCCATATTACGATGAAGCTCCCCAACAGGAGCAGGGGGCGTATACATTCTATCTCACCCGACGGGTCGCTTTTCGGGGATGATTTTGCGCCGTACTTCCTCACCCGTTCGCCCTCATCCCCAAAATGTCCATAGTGTAGTTAGAAAGAAGTGGCGAAAACTTCGAGATACTAACAAATTTTCCAGATAACGAGTAAAATAACATTGGGACTAACTAAGTAAGTCCTGAAAGGTTTCTTATAAAAGCCTCTACATAGTTCGATGGTTCGCTCGCTTTGCGTGCTTTGCATGGGGCCCTTTGGGCAGTAGGTGATGTACTTCGCATATCGAAACCAAGAACGGGTGGGCAGGGTTTTGAGCGCACAACCTGGTAAGCGGATTTATATCGGAATGCT
Source organism: Chloroflexota bacterium (assembly GCA_034717875.1). Classification (GTDB taxonomy): domain Bacteria; phylum Chloroflexota; class Anaerolineae; order Anaerolineales; family UBA11858; genus JAYELX01. The sequence continues at coordinate 8,834 of JAYELX010000494.1, forward strand.
TTGCATGCCTACGGCGAGTGGATGTCTCCGCAAACTGCGATAGTTATCCGCTAATCAGCCACCCATCCGCTTGTCAACGGCACGCAGAGTGACCAAACTTGAGACGCCCCCTGCTTTTTGAGAAGCTACGAAAGTTCAGCAAAAAACATAAGATATTTA
>JAYELX010000495.1:0-8969 GCA_034717875.1 Chloroflexota bacterium
CGTATCATTGTCGTGAGTGCCGGTGTAGACCACACAATTGGGATTGTAATTATGCGGTAAAAAATCATTGTCGGCGTCGCCATCGAAGGCGAAGACGAGTATTTTCATGCCGGGGAGATTGAATCGATCCCGAAGTTCGATCACATCAGGCGTGATTTCCCCCAGGTCTTCGGCGATGATGGGAAGCGCTCCCAAGTCTGCTTGTACCGCTTCGATGAAGTCAACACCGGGGCCGGGAACCCATCTCCCTTTGACTGCGGTTTCTTCCTCGGCAGGAATCTCCCAGTATCCTGCAAAGCCGCGGAAATGATCCAAGCGAACAATGTCCACAAGTGAAAGTACGGCTCGGAATCTATCCAACCACCAACTATAACCATCCTGCGCGTGGGTGTCCCAACGATACAGCGGATTGCCCCAACGCTGCCCGGTGGGAGAAAAATAATCGGGCGGAACCCCCGCTATCACGGTGGGCTGCCCGGCTGCATCCAAATAAAACAGGTCGGGGTTAGCCCACACATCTGCGCTGTCGTGAGCGACGAAGATGGGAATATCACCGATGATTTGGACACCATTTTTACGAGCGTGGGAGCGCAGCGATTTCCATTGTCGAAAGAAAAGAAATTGCCATAAAGCATGCCGCTCGATGTCATTATTATGAGACTGGCAAAATTCTTTCAGTGCTTTGGGATCGCGATCGCGGAAAGGGGCCGGCCAATCCACCCACGGATGACCATCATGAGCTTCTTTGATAGCCATAAAGACAGCAAAGTCATCCAGCCAATTGGACTCGGTTGTTGTGAAAGTTTCAAAATCTTTTTCTAGCTGGGGGAACAAACCCTCACGAAAACGTTTATACGCCTGTTCGAGCAGTTTTAGCTTGAGGGGAATAACAGCCCCAAAGTTCACGCTGCCCTGTGGGAGGGAATGAAGGGCATCCGCTTCATGGGGAAAAAGCAATCCATCAGACATAAGCATCTCAGGGCTGATGATATACGGATTGCCGGCAAAAGCGGAAAAACATTGATATGGTGAGTCGCCGTACCCGGTTGGGCCGAGAGGCAACACTTGCCACAAACTGCTGCCCGCAGCGGCCAAGAAATCAATCCAAGCATGAGCTTCAGGGCCGATATCCCCAATGCCATAAGACCCAGGCAAGCTGGTGGGGTGAAGCAAAATTCCAGAGGAGCGTTTGAATTTCATCAATTATGAATACGATGAGTCCACTGAATAAAGGTTCTATGACTTAAAAGCAACTATGCACCCTGTATACCTTGTATACCCTGTGTACCTTGTTTTCTTCTCTTTGGTAGTTTTTTCAGTGAAATCATACTATTGATTTGGATTTACCGCCGGGTGGAGGGCCAGTTGAGGTTTCTCTCTGGGATCCGCGAAGAAATCTTCGGGCAAGGGCAGCGGCTGATAAGATGCACCAGTCCCGATGGAAGCATAGGAAACCAGATAAAGCTGGGCGGTAGCGCCAGCCTCGTAGGGTTGGTAAGCAAAGGCCAAATAACGCCCATCAGGGCTAAATACCGGATCGCGGTAGCAGCAATCGCCATCAATGGGATTTACCTGTACATCTGCTTTATGCAAATCAGCGTTATATAAATAAAGATGCCCATAGCCATCATTACGGGCATAACTGGTGAGCGCGTAGAGGAAACCACCATCGTGACCGAAGTTTTGAATATAGGGCGTATCGTCATAATTATCCACAGTGAAGCGGGGGGGCGGGAACTCATCGGTGCGGGTGGGATGGGTTTGACAATCGCCGACTTCGAAAATACGGACAAGATCAACCTGAATTCCACCTTGCGCTGCTAACATCATCACGGCCAATCTCTCGCCCCCGCCTGACCACTGCACGAACTTTGCCGGCACATCTGAATTAGAGTAGGTTTTAAGGGGAGCAAATCCGGGGCACTCACTCATTTCAGTCAGGTCTGTATAATAGCGGGCTTGTTTTAAGGCCTCAACGTCATAAGGCACAAGATATACTTCACGGTTCAGGCTAATTGCAACTTGGGTTCCATCGGGCGAGATTTCGAAAACCTCCAATAATTCCGCGGTTTCGAAGCAGGCGATATTATCTTGACGCTCCGAGGCGATTTCTATAGACTTGACACATTTCCCGGAAATATAGATCAGGGTTGTTCCGTCAGGTGTCCAGCTCAGATTATGTTTTTCGGCGCCGTCGTTGGTCAACTGCTCAAGATCGCTGCCATCAACGTTCATCATCCAAATATTGTTGGCATTCACAAAAGCAATTTTATCTGCGCCCCCGATGGTTAGAATCTCAGGGGTGCCGGTTAGGGTTGATTCAGGAGTATTTGTCGGTGTGATTGTGGCAACCGCGGCTGATTCCGTTGTTGAAGATGGAGATACAGTGCTTCCTGGGGGGGTGATACTTGCTTCGGATGATGGGGATACCGTTGGAGAGGCTTGCACGGATGTCACCGATACCTCAGTCTCAGTGGGTGAGGCCAGCATGGCCAATGGCCCTTGGCCCCGATACCCAAAGAAAGCGATAGCCAGAGCTGCAATAGCGCCGATTCCCAGCAAGACAAATCCCCCGATGACAAACGGAACCCAGCCGCGTTTGCGCTTGTACTGCACAGGGGCGGGCGCAGGTGTTGGGGTTTCCACACTCTGTGGGGGCTTATACACAGTGGCTGCCGGGGCCGATGGCGCGGTTTTGATTTGTGCATCTTGACCTAATTTAGCGCCGGGGGCAGTTGCCAGAGTTGGATGTGATTCCCCTCGGACAGCATGCTGGAGCGCAGCACCCATTTCCGCTGCCGTTGCAAAGCGATCATCAGGCTCTTTTGCCAGAGCTTTCTGAAGCCAGCGTTTGACCAATGGTGACAAGTCAGGCTTAACTTCAGACAAATTAGGCAATGGATCGAGAATGTGCATCATCATCACTTTTGCGGGCGTAGTAGCCTGGTAGGGCGTATCGCCAGTGAGCATTTGATAGAAGATGATGCCCATAGCATAAAGATCACTGCGGTTGTCCAAGTCCTTTTCACCCTGAACTTGCTCGGGGCTCATATACGCCGGGGTGCCGATGATGTTTTCCCCAGTCAGAGTGTGGCTTCCCTTGGTCAGCCGGGCAATGCCAAAATCGGAGAGAAAAGCGTTGTCATATTGATCGAAGAGGATATTTCCAGGTTTCAGGTCGCGGTGAACAACCCCATTGGAGTGAGCTGAACCCAAAGCCGCAGTCAATTGAATGGTGATCTTAGTTGCTTCTCCTAAAGATAGCCTGCCTTTTTCGAGTTTCTGGGTTAAATCCCCGCCCGCCATCATACGCATGACAATATAAGGCTGTCCATCTTCCTCGCCAAAATCGTAGACAGGGACAATGGCCGAATGCTCGAGCGCGGCGACCATTTTCGCTTCTCTTTCGAAACGGACTCGAAATTGAGGGTCGTGCAAAAAAGCGCGTGGAAGTACTTTGACAGCGACTTCCCGCTCGAAGTTGGGATCATTGGCGCGATAAACAGTTGCCATTCCGCCGCGGCCTAGCTCTTCGATAATTTGATAACGACCAATTTTTTCAAGGGCCATAGTTTTTCCCATAGATTGTGATTGAGTGGGATTCAATATAATTTAGAGTAACCGTTCACTCCCCCACCTCAATCCTCCCCCGAAGGGAGAGGAAGTTATCCCCTCTCCCCTTGGGAGAGGGTTAGGGTGAGGGAAAGGGATTGAATGATTACAATTTAGATTATACAACAATTTAGCGAACACACCCAAAACCCTTCGCTCCTTGCAGATACTCAGCTCGTTTATTACAATACAGTTTGATTGTTCTATTCTATGAATGTAAATTACATTGGATGTAAATATGTCTTCTCATTGGTACGTATTACGCAGTAAACCCCAAAAAGAAAAAGCTGTTTGGCAACAAGTGTGTGCAAAAGGAATCGAGAATCATTATCCGCGCATTCGTGTTAATCCGGTCAATCCGCGGGCGCGCAAGGTCAAGCCATATTTCCCCGGGTATATGTTTGTAAGAGTGGATTTTGACGACATAGGCCTTTCGACATTAAAATGGATGCCGCATTCTCTAGGCCTGGTATCTTTCGATGGCGTGCCGGCACCCGTCCCCGACAATTTCGTGCCCGCCTTGAAAAAGCGGATCGAAGAAATCAACGCTGCTGGCGGAGAAGTTTTCGATGGCCTTGAACCCGGTGATGCTGTCCGCATCGAGGTTGGCCCGTTTGCTGGATACGAGGCTGTCTTCGATAGCCGTTTGTCCGGGAAAGAGCGAGTGCGTGTTTTGCTGCAATTGTTGGGAAACAGTCGTTTTGTGCCCATGGAATTGAACGTTTCACAAATCGAGAAGGTAGATTAGGCCGTTTCATAAACAATTAGTTCATCCTAAGAAAAAGCTTCGTTTGCGGATGCAGGTTTTCCACGAGGTGACAGTCACCTATAAAATCAATGTGCGTTCCGAATCATCTCGCATAACCAGCGTGTATTCTTCAATCGGTCGCCTTTGTAGGTGACTGTCACCTTTGTTCACCACGTATATCTAACCATCACCAAAGAATCTACCTATTAATCTATTTCAATAACGCTTCGATAGCCGCATCTAAAACAGCGTCGATTTCACCCAACGCGCTTTGCTCTGTGACCGGCACAGTGATATTGGGGACAACACCCATCCCCTCGATGAGAAGCTCGCCATCGGGGGTTTCAGAGCGGCCTGTGGGGAATTGCATAGACAAGTCGGCGGGTAAATCGTATTGTCCGCGGCCCACCTCGCCATAAGCCCCGGCGGTAGGGAAATGCCCGACAATGACAGTATTTTCGCCGTGAGTCAGGGAATTGGCGAAGCCTTCACAAGCACTGACGCAATAGGGACTAACCAACACGGCGATGGGAACATCGAAAAACGTCGGCCCAGGCTCGATGCGGCCAGGCGGCTCTTTATATTCGAACTTACCCAACGCTTCATTGTAATATGACCGCTGTGAGACCACCACCTCTTCATCGAAGAAATATCCGACAAAGGCGTTAGCTAATCCCATACTTCCGCCTCCGTTGACACGCACGTCGATGATCAGCCCCGGCACCCCCGCATCAATTAGATTTTCGATGTAGTGGTCCCACAACTGAGCGGTGAGATTGTAATCATCTGAGAACGTATTGATGCGGATATATCCAAGCCCTGATGGCTCTAATACTTCGCCTACAATTGGAGGGCTTAGTACATCCACTTTGAAAGACGGAAGCCACTCAAAGAGCGAATCATATTCAGCCTCGGCTTTTAGAGTGATTTCTTGCAAGGTGTCGTCTGGATTTTGGAAAGCGATTTCTATTTTAATGCTTGGGGGCACGCGCGTCAGAAAAACAAGCTGTTCGAATCTGCGGTGATGCTCGGTGGAATATGGCCCGAAGAACGGCTGCACTTCTCCAATAGCATCTCCAACGGGCTGGCCGTCCCATTGAGTGATTTCAGCTCCCACTTCAATCCCCGCACTCTCGGACGGAGTGTTCGCAAGCACATCTTGCACAAAAACGCGTCCATCGCTCAACTCGACAAGAATCAGCCCAAAGCTGCCTCCATAATTCTCATAAAAGACTTGTGCTATCAAATCATTGAACGAGATGCCAATATGAGCGTCTGAAACAGCCAAAGTGAAATCTTTCAGGGCCCAGAAAAATTCTGTGTCGTTTTCAGCATCGACCATGCGGGGAGCGTATTCATCGTAGAGTGCCTGCCAATCAACGTTCTTATCAGACGTAAAAGGGTATTCGACCGAAACTTTCTCGAAGAGAGCGTCGAAAGCTTCAGTGTAGCTCATCTCGGAGAAATCATTGACTGCGCTATCTCCCTCATAGAGGCTGATGTGGGGCTGGGCCTCTTTGCTAATCTGGAAAGGCTCTTGGTCAAGATCAACGAGGTTATAGCCTGCTGGGATGGTTGAGACGGGATCATCGGCAGTGAAGAGTTTGTTATCATCTCCAAAGCCCGTGGGGAAACTTTGCTCATCATCCGGCGCCCAAACGACGAGCATTCCACCGGTGATTTCGTAATCCCGGTCAGCATCGGTGACAGTGGACGCGTACGCGTTCGACCAACCGGTGCCATCGCGTTCTTCCAGGAAGGGGCCGCCCCAGGTGTTGGACCAATAAGCCACGGCGAAAACTTGCACGCCGACATCTTCTTCCCCATCGTTGTCCACGTCGGTCAGTGTGCCTTGCGGAATTGCCGGCAGCGATAATTGGTAAGTAAGCATTTCGTCATTCACTAACTCCACCGGGCCAATCATCTGCCCCCGAAGGGGAAACTCGAATTCCTTGTCCCGCTGGATAAAACCGCCCTGGTCTTCGAGCATTACGAAGGCCTCGGAGACGGTATCGAGGAAAAAGGGAGAAGTGAAGGGAATCTCTCCGCTGATGAAAACCGGTTCATTGGGATGCTCCGCACCTGGCTCGACAGGCTGCGGGGGCAGCATTGTTGGCGTTGGGGCTGACGTTGGTGATGGTACTGGTATTTCTGTGGGTGTTATACTGGGAAGCACCTGACAGGCAAGTGAACTCAGCAACAGGGTGGTGAAAATGCTGATGAAAATATGTTTTCGATTCATAGTGTTTTCCTTTATCCTTCGTGTCGTGTATCATCACGAAAATCTGGGGAGGCTCAAGCCGGTCTTCGCGTAAGCACGCTGTGCGCGCTTTTGGCGGAAAAATTAAACTTCTAAATCCAAAAATCACGGATCTTCGGCTACCATTAATGTGAACTTAAAGAATCGCGTCCAGACCTGACAGGTTTTCGCAGATGTTTTCAGACCAAAATCTGTGCCAAAATGCTCAGAACTGGCATCTTAAAGACACTTTAGGAAACCTGTCAGGTCTTAAGTTTACACCAATGCTTCGGCTACAAATTCCGTATAATCCTGTGTGACCGTATCCTCAGGTTCAGCGCCCAAGAAAGCGATTAGCTTTTGAGCCATTATGGCTTTGTGTTCCGCGTCTCGCAAGCTCCAAGTACGACTCTTGACCTCGAGAAAAGTACCCAAATCAGGTTGATCGATTCGATCCAAGTTGATATAAAATTCGGTTCCCTGGAAGAGTACCCGCCAGCGTCGGCGGTCTTTTTCGATAAATACCTCGGACGCCGGTTTGAAATACTCACGGTAAAAACGCAAACTGTGAGAGGCAGGCGCGATGTAGCGGCTTCGAGAAAGCAAAACATCGCTGGGAAAGTGCCTTTCTCTGGTTTTACCAATCATGGTCAGACGGTAGCGTACTTTGGCGACCTGTTCATCTGCGGCGATGAATTCATCCTCGCGATAACGTAATTGGCCTTGGTCCGGGTCATCGAATTGAAAATAAGTATCATATTCATGGTAGTGCCGTGTGTAGAGAATCTCGATGCCCTTTTGCTTAATCTTTTTCAAAATGGCATCCGGGTCCGAAACACGAATTTTAGCCTGCACTTCGAAGCTTTCTTGCTCCATGGCGCCGTCGATGGCAACTAATTTGGAAAGCAGCGATTGTTCGCGCTTGATCAAGAAAACGTCGATCTTTTTTGCGTAGTCTGCGGCTTGGGACAGTAACTCTTCCTCGTCGAATATGAGTAATTCTTGGTTTTTCAACAGCCATTGGCCATTTACAATCACATCGGTAACATCAGTGGATTTAGCAGCATATACCAGTTGGGCGTAAATTCCATCGGGGGAGCGACGGAAATGAGGAGAGTTGTGAAGACGCGCTATATCCACCAGAATCAAGTCGGCACGTTTTCCAGGCTCCACGGAGCCGGTCATTTCTCCAATGTGAAGGGCATCAGCGCCCATGCGAGTTGCCATATTCAGCGCGGTTTTGGCAGGCAATGCTGTGGGATCACCGCTGAAACCCTTGGCTAGTAAAGCAGCCAATCGAACCTCCTCGAACATATCCAAATCATTGTTGGAAGCGGGGCCATCGGTGCCAATGCCCACATTGACACCAACATCCAGCATCTCTGTGATAGGGGCAACCCCTGAGGCGAGTTTCAAGTTGGATGATGGGTTATGCGCTACTCCGACACCGTGGTGGAGTAGTGTGTGAATTTCACCACTATCGATATGTACACAATGAGCGGCTACTGCTTTGCCTTCAAACAGCTTATGCTTTTTCGCATACGGTACGACGGGCATATCGTGTTCATTCTTGGATGCTTCAACCTCGGTGGCAGTCTCGGCGATATGTGTGAGCAGGGGAACATCGTATTCGATAGCCATTGCTGCCGTTGCATTCAGAATGTCTTCTGTGCAAGTGTAGGGAGCATGAGGAGCAACCGACGGAATAATAAGATGGTGTCCTTTCCAATTTTCGATGAAAACCTGCGCGGCTTCCAGAGCTTGCTCATAAGAAGGGGCATCTGGAGATGGGAATTTGAGTACAGTTTGACCGCATAAGGCCCTTAAACCGGTCTCTGCTGTTGCTTTGGCGACTTCTTCTTCGTAATAATACATATCGGCAAAGCAAGTCACGCCCGACCGAATCAATTCGATACAAGCAATCTTAGTGCCCAGGCGCACAAATTCGGGAGTGACAAATTCGCGTTCGACCGGCATCATGTAGCCCTGCAGCCAAACATCCAAGCGGAGATCATCAGCCAACCCGCGCAAAAGTGTCATAGCAACGTGGGTGTGCGCGTTGATCAAACCCGGCATCAGCACCTTGCCGTTGCAATCCACGGTTTCTTTGGCAGAATACTTGGCTTCGATTTCACTTTTCAACCCGACCGCGATAATGCTGTCTCCGTTGACGGCGACCGCGCCGGGTCCGTATTGGTTGAAATCAGCATCCATTGTCAGGACAAGGGCATTGGTAAGAATCAAGTCGATAGTTTTTGGCATAGAAATTCTCCATTAAAAACAAAAGGTTAAAGCATTATACTGACAACGGGCATAGCCTTTCATTTCATTAGAACACGGTTTGCGCTGATTAACGTATTTCCGCGGACG
>JAYELX010000496.1:0-8866 GCA_034717875.1 Chloroflexota bacterium
CAGGGGCTGCATTTATTCACGATGGAATATTTCTGGGGCTTGGAACTTATTCGTCCTCTCGTGATTTATTTTGTACTCGAGCGGGTGGTTAAAGATCGTCGTGATTTGTTTCGCCAGACCCTAAAAACATTGATCCCATATCTGCTTATATTTGTCAGCACCATCTTTTGGCGCTTGTTTATCTATGCTCCAATCGATGATCCCAACGCGCTGCGTTGGCTATCAATGCTCTTCGATGAGCCAATTAAAGCCATTATCCATTTAGTCGAGATGGTATTAGGTGATCTGCTTTTCCTGATGATTGCCACCTGGTTTGATACTTTACGGGTTGAATTGATTGATCTGGACAGTATGTTTTTGGTGGCATCATGGGGAATTGTGATTTTTGTTGGGACTATTTTGTATTTTTATGTGCGCAACCTGAAACAGAGTGATGTCGATAGCGACGATAGTATCAAGTCGAAATCTCAGATGGCGATTTTGGGGCTATTAGTGATGCTGCTTGGCCCGCTTCCGGTTTGGTTGACCAACAAGCAGATCATCGCCGGTCGTTTTTCGGATCGCTTCGCTTTGGCTGCCATGTTGGGGGCTTCGATTTTGTTGGTCGTGATCTTCGAACTCATCTTATCGAAACGCTTGATGCTCGTGGTATTGGTTTGCGCCTTGGCGGGGCTTGCGACCGGTTCGCACGTGCGCATTGCCAACGAGTATCGTTGGGCCTGGACGAAGCAGCGCCGTTTCTATTGGCAGCTTAAATGGCGGGTTCCGCAACTCGAATCGGGCACGGCCATATTCTCTGATGGCGGCATTTTCACCTACACGGGCGATTACCCCGTTTCCTTCGCCCTGGGCCTTTTATATCAGGCTGAGAATGAATTGGAGACCACCCAACCCCCGTATTGGTTCTTCGAATTAGATTCGGGCTTCAACTATTATCAGAAGTATTTTTTGCGCGGGCATGAGCTGCATGGCAAATTGCGCAATATCGCCTTTGATGGTTGGAGCACGGACAGTATCATCATCGATTATGATCCCGACCAGGGAAGTTGTCTCTGGGTTGTTGGGGAGGGGGATGAGTTGGTGGAGACGCTTCCCGATTTGACCCGCTCGGCCTTACCGATGGCCGATTTGAGCAGGATTAGCCTACCGGAAACGGATGATGGGGAGATGGGAATCCCGGCTTTGTTTGGTGACGCCCCCCCTCATACATGGTGCTATTATTTCCAGAAAGCAGAACTGGCGCGACAATTTGGCGATTGGGAGCGAGTTGTCGAACTGGCAAAAGAAGTGGACAGACAGCAATTTTCTCCCCAAAACCGATTTGAGTGGAGACCGTTTGTAGATGCATATTTGCACCTGGGCGAGTACCAATCCGCTTATGCTAATACCACACAGGCTTTTCAGGCAGATGATGATACCGGCGAGATGTTTTGCAGTCTATGGCGTAGCACGTTGGATCAAAATCCGGGTGATACTAAACTAGCTGATTTCACTGCCCGCGTCGTTGGGGAACTTGATTGTCCAGAATGACCTGGTGCAAAATGTGCTAAAATACACTCTCCTCCGAACAGTTTGCGAATGATTTGCACCAACTTGGCGAGAAATTATTACTATTGGATTAGATTGCGACTGACGCCTGATGACTAACAACTAACGACTGATGACTAACGATCGTTTATTGCTTACTGAACTACCCTACAATTTACCCGGCAGCTTGTATCGCAGCCCCATGCCATTTGGAATATATGATCCGGCGGGTGAGGTTTGGCCTGCCTATCAGCAGCACAATGTGGGTCTGGTTGTTGTGCTGACCGAACCGCAGGAATATCTGGTCCATGCTTGCAGGGACTTGCCTGCTTTGTATCGATCTGCTGGTTTGGACGTTATCGCTCTCCCCATTCCCGATTTTTCTACTCCCCCAGACAGGGTTGCATTTAATGTGGCCATCAGCAACGTGGAAGATGCTTTGCAGATTGGGCAAAATGTGGCCGTGCATTGCTTGGCCGGCGTTGGTCGCACGGGTATATTTGCAGCCTGTCTGGCAAAGCGCCTGTTGGGGATGGGCGGGAACGAAGCTGTCGCCTGGGTGCGGCAACATGTTCCTGAGGCATTGGAGGGCGCGAGGCAAGAGCAATTTGTGATAGATTTCGCTTGCGATTGGGATAAAACCACTAACAAAAAGCATGTCCCAGAACACTCAACCGGCGCTTGCGTTTCATTAACTGAATAACGTTGCTTTGCAACAGCTCGTAAAAAGTGTAACCTTAATTGTGAACCATCTCAAAAAGGAGTAGTAAATGGCAATATGGGCGATTGTCCCTGTGAAACCATTGCGAAGAGGTAAATCTCGCCTTGCAGACGTGTTCACGCAAGATGAGCGAACTGTTCTGAACCGTTATTTATTAGAAAATACTGTCAGTGTATTAAGGTCTATTCCTGAAATCGAAAAAATCGTAGTGGTAAGCCGCGATCAAGGTGCATTGTCATTGGCCCGAGATTTGGGCGCACGCACAGTGCAAGAGAACGGGGAGCCGCTCTTGAATGTCGCTTTGGAGCGAGCAACGATAGTAGCGCAAACTTATGAGGTCTGCGGTGTTTTGATTTTACCGGCGGATTTACCTTTGGTCGCTTCAGAAGATATAATCTTGTTGTTGGAGAAAATAGGTAAGCGTCCATCCGTTGTCATAGCTCCAGATCGTCACCGCGATGGCACGAATGCTTTGTTGGTTAGCCCGGCAGGATTAATCGAATATCATTATGGGCCTGATTCATTTGCAAAGCATTGTCAATTGGCTCGCCAGGCCGGAGCGAACTTAGAAATTTGTGAGCTTTCTTCTTTAGCCCTAGATTTAGACGACCCAGAGGATTTAGCCTTGATTGAATTAGATTTGGATATAAAGACAACTGATTGAAATCGATGCTTAATCCACGCAGGTGGATTTTGCATACCAGCCTCGAATTTATTCGATGGATCATCCAGCCTCGAATTTATTCGACGGGTGTTTCTAGGCAGTCAGATTAGGAGATAAAATGAGCGACGTAATGTACCCCATTGAATTCAAACCTCTACTTGACTGGATAATAAAAGAATATAAAAATGAAAAGAGCATTTTTAGTATTCCGGAAGAGAAATTTTATTACAAGCCGGATGATACGTATTTCATCATTTTCGGCGAGAAATGTGAGACACCTGTCGGGCCAGCAGCAGGTCCCCACACGCAGGTTGCACAAAACATCGTGGCTGCATATCTCACCGGCAGCAGATTTTTCGAATTGAAGACCGTCCAAATTTTGGATGAACTTGAAATCGAGAAACCCTGCATTGACGTTCCCGATGAGGGCTACAACACGGAATGGTCAACCGAGCTTAAGGTTCAGGAAGCCTTCGAAGAATATGTGAAAGCCTGGTTTCTGATCTATGTGGCAGAAAAAATGTTGGGGCTGTCTCAATCCAACCAACGCGGTTTTGTCTTCAACATGAGCGTTGGCTACGACTTGGAGGGTATAAAATCTCCCAAAATTGACCAATTCATCGAGGGGCTGCGGGATGCCTCGGACACGGCTATATTCCAACAATGCGCTGCCAACCTCAAGCAAGCCATTCGCGCTGGGGATGTCCCCAACCTTGTCGATGCGGATTTTGTTGATGAAATCTCACCCCATATCTCGAATTCCATCACCCTTTCCACCATGCACGGCTGCCCACCAGATGAGCAGGAATCGATCTGCAAATATCTGATTGCCGAAAAGAAAATGCACACTTTCGTGAAGCTCAATCCGACTTTGCACGGGTATGAATACGTCAAAGATGTTTTCACCAGGCTGGGCTACGATCACATCACGCTCGAAGAGGATACCTTCAGCCATGATATGCAATATCCGGATGCGGTAAAGATGCTCCGCAACTTGCGGAATTTTGCTCGGGTACACGGCGTGACCTTTGGGGTGAAACTATCCAATACCCTCGCCGTGGTCAATGACAAGGGCGCGCTGCCAACGGACGAAATGTATATGAGCGGGCGCGCTTTGTATCCCCTCACCATTAACCTGGCTAGAAAATTATCCGAAGAGTTCGATGGCCAATTGCCAATCTCGTACTCCGGCGGCGCAAATTATATCAACATCACCAAGATATTCGAGACCGGCATCAGGCCCATCACCATGGCTACAGAATTGCTGAAACCCGGTGGTTACTCCCGCATGAAGCAACTGGCCGAGCTGCTTGAAGAGCAGATGAAATCTCTACCGCCGGAATCCATTTCACTGGAGAAGTTGCGTCTCGTGGCCGATGACGCTCTCACTAATGTGCGTTACAGGCGCGAGGCAAAACCCGACGCGCCCATGAAAATCGACCGAAAATTGGGCCTGTTGGATTGTTTCGTCGCCCCCTGCATGATTGGCTGTCCCATCAATCAAGATATTCCCGAGTATATTCGCCTGATTGGGGAAGAACGATATTTCGAAGCATATCAATTAATCGTCTCCAAAAATCCGCTCCCTTTTATGACTGGTTTTATCTGTGAGCATGGATGCGAGCTAAAATGCGTCCGCAACGATTACGAAGACGCTGTTCTCATCCGTGACTTGAAAAGGATTGCGGCCGAGAGAGGCTTCGATGAGTATTTGGAGACTTTGGCAGATGGCAAACCGGAGAACGGCATCAAAGTCGCCGTAGTGGGGGCTGGTCCGGCCGGTCTTTCGTTGGCCTATTTCTTGGCGCGAGAGGGGTTTGATGTCACTGTCTTCGACAAAGCCGACCAACCCGGCGGCATGGTCGCGCATGGCATTCCCGCTTTCCGCATCCCAGATTGGGCTATCGAAAATGATCTGGCTTTGATTGAAAAGATGGGCATTGACTTTGAGCTTGGTTGTGATCCCGAAATTAATGTTGATAAGCTCAAAGCAGCGGGGTTCGAATATATTTATATGGCCATCGGAGCCTGGAAGTCGCGCATGTTGAAAGTAGAAGGCGACCAGGATAAAGTTGTAGGGGCGATCAAGTTTTTGCAGGAATTCAAGCACAATCAACAAAGCCTTCGACTTGGCAAAAACGTGGCTGTTATTGGAGGCGGGAACAGCGCAATGGACAGCGCAAGAGCGGCCAAACGGGTTGCCGGGGTAGAAAACGTTTATATCCTTTACCGCCGCACTAACAAAGAAATGCCAGCAGAGAGCGAAGAGTTGAATCTAGCTTTGGAAGATGGCGTCATTTTTAGAGAATTGCTAAACCCCAACACTTTGGAAAATGGCATTCTGACTTGCCAGCAAATGAAATTGGGTGAACGAGGCGCCAGCGGCAGGCCGCGTCCCGTTCCCGTTGAAGGCGAGTTTGTCGAGTTCGAAATCGATAGTGTGCTTTCGGCGATTGGAGAATTGGTCGATTACGATTTGTTGAAGGCCAACCGTATCGCCGTTGATGATGGGGGCAAAATTGTTGTTGATGATTTCAACGAGACCAGCGTGGAAAATGTCTACATTGGCGGGGATGCCTATCGCGGCCCCGCCTCCATTGTGGAAGCGATTGCCGACGCGCAAAAAACCGCCGATGGCATTTTGTCAAAGGAAGGCATAACGGCTCAGATTGTTACTGCGGAGGATTATCAATTCGATCACGATCTGCGTTTGCAAGAAAACACTGATCGGAAAGCCATTGTACGGCCAAAGGTCCCCGCTGATCAATTCGACACCAACTTCGCCGCCGAGACCAATCGCTGCCTGGAATGTAATTTGGTCTGCAACAAGTGCGTAGAAGTTTGTCCCAATCGTGCTAATGTTGCCATAAAAATGGATACTCCGCGCCTGCGGGACGTCAATCAAATCCTTCATCTTGATGGTCTCTGCAATGAATGTGGCAATTGCGCCGTATTCTGCCCGTACGATAGCGCACCCTACCAGGACAAGTTTACCCTGTTCTGGAATCTCGAAGATTTTGAAGCCAGTAACAATCAAGGCTTTGTATACGTCACAGAATCGAAATTAAAGATGCGGTATGCTGGTAATATTTATGATCTGATTTTAGAGGCCGATCAAGTTGTAGTCGAAGATTCAGCTCTAGTTTTCAATGATGAAATGCAGAATTTATTGGAGATGGTTTTAACGGTCGCGCAGCGTTACCCATATCTGCTTATCAGGGACCAGCAGGCTGTCGGAGAAGTCAAAATAGGACCCTGATTACGCAGATAAATGCTGATTTAAGAAGGGATTTCAATTATTGTCGGGGTTGGCACAATCGATTTACTGTGCACGCATTCGGCGAAATTGATGCTGCCTCGCGAAACCGACCTGCGTCGGTTGACGGCGAATACAATTGCTTAATCCACGCAGGTGGATTTTGCAACCCAGCCTCGAATTCATTCGATGGAAATATAGAAAAGATAAATAAATTGCTAAAATAACCAAACTAAACGGAGTTACCAATGACAGTACGATTTGAAAATGGCATTGTTATTACTTTAGGCAAAAATAACCGAGTATTGTGGAATAGCACTGTCGTTACCGATGGCGAGCACATTGCCGCGGTTGGTGAAACTGCCGAGATGAAAGCTCGCTACCCCGGCGCGGATGTGCTTGACTGCGCGGGAAAAGTGATCCTGCCCGGTTTTATTTGCACTCATCACCATTTCTATTCCACCATGGCCCGGGGCATGGCTCCACCGGGAGAACAAGCTTCCAACTTCGTGGAAATTCTCGAAAGATTGTGGTGGAGGTTGGACATGGCTCTCAACGAGGAAGATATTGCTCTCTCGGCTAAAATTCCCCTCATCGAAAGCATCCGCAACGGTACAACCACTATCATCGATCACCACGCTTCGCCATCGCACCGTGACGGTTCATTGGACATTATCGAAGACGCGGTCCGGCAGGCTGGTCTGCGCGCCTCTCTCTGCTACGAGGTTTCGGATCGTAACAAACACGGAGCTGGCATTGCCGAGAATGAACGTTTTATCAAAAAAGTAGGCCAAGGTGACGGGCAGATCGCGGCTATGATGGGATTGCACGCATCCTTTACGGTCTCCGATGAAACGGTCGAAAAGTGTGTGGGGATTGCCGCTGATGCTGGGGTGGGCTGCCACATCCATGTCGCCGAAGATAAAGCTGATCAGCATGATTCTCTTTCTGAATACGGAAAGCCGGTTATTGACCGGCTGCACGATCTTGGCGTCACCGGCGAGAAATCAATTTTTGTTCACTGTGTGCATGTCGATGAATATGAGATGGACATTCTCGCCGACACGAATACAATCGTTGTCCACAATCCCGAGTCAAATATGAACAATGCAGTGGGTGTTACCAAGCTTTTTGATTTATTGGAAAAAGGCGTTTTAGTTGGGCTGGGAACTGATGGGATGGCCTCGGACATGCTTGCCCAGATGAGGGTTGCATATTTGCTGCACCGCCTCGATAACCGCGATCCGCGCGTGGCCTTTGTCGAGGCGCCCCAACTGCTGCTGCAAAACAACGCCGAAATCGCCGCACGCCAGTTTGGCATCCGCCTGGGTGAAATCGCCGCAGGCCGCCCGGCTGACCTCGCTATCATCGACTATTATCCCCCCACGCCGCTCAGTGAAGCCAACTTCTTGGGGCATCTTATCTTCGGCATGGTGGAAGCCGTGGTTGATACTACCGTGTGTCGCGGTAAAATCTTGATGAAGAATAAGCAAATACTCTCCCTTGATGAGGAACGCATCGCGGCGCGTTCACGCGAGCTTGCGGCGGAAGTTTGGGAGCGGTTATGAAGAAACAGCAAAATTCTAGAAATTGCTTTGTCTGCGGTGTCGAAAATGAGTTTGGTTTACATTTGGAGTTGGACGCTGTCAAAGTGGGGGTGCGAACGTTGAGTATTGGCGCCAACGTTAGACTGCAAGATTTACTAAAAGTGACGCAAATTCTTCCAGCTTTATCGCAAGCCATCCGTCATGAGGAAACATGCAATCCGCGGCAAATGCTTAGCGTTGCTGATACAATAGTCGCTGCCGATGGACGTTCTCCCTTTGCGACAGCCATGCTGGCTCTTGACACTCGACTGATATTAATGCACGAAAGTGCCGCCGAGCAAGTTTACCTTGGTGATTTTCTGCCTCTGCGATCTGAATGGTCGCAGTACCTAATCGCACAGGTGACTATTCCCTCCAACGTAAAAATGGCCTATCATTATATAGACCGCTCCCCTGCGGATTTGCCCATCGTCTGTGCGGCGGCGGTGCAGTGGCACTCGGGACGCACGCGCATTGCCCTGGGTGGATACGGACACTCCCCACTGATGGCAATGGATGGGCGCAAATCAGATGGCGCCGAGATAGCCGCCCGTGATGCCTATAGTGAAGCCGGTGACCAATCGGCCAGTGCCGAATATCGCGCTGACGCGGCGGCCACGATGACGCGGAGATGTTTGCAGGAAATTGGCGGCATTTCCGCCGAAATATGAAGAAGAAGTAATTTTATGTCAGCAAAGCGAGGTCTTTAACCTATGGACAACCGCACTTATGTCATTGGTCATGTCAACCCTGATACAGATTCGATTGCTTCTGCGATTGGATATGCCTGGCTGCTGCGCGAGCGAGATAATATCGATGCTGTATCTGCTCGCGTGGGGCCTGTAAACCCACAAACGGCATGGGTGCTGAAACGCTTGGAGCTTGACTCGCCAATGCTGCTGACAGATGCCTCGCCGCGCTTCAAGAATGTCACCCGAAGAATGGATACCACTACGCCCGACAGCCCGCTGAGAGATGCTTGGGCGATTGCAAATCGCACCGGCGGGATTGCACCTGTTGTAAACAAAGACGGTACTCCTTATGGCATAATCAATGGCCTGACGCTTTTTTCATTCCTCGGAGAGCTTGTGGGCACACATCCTCGCCGTCAA